>CAZLUY010000028.1:0-6172 GCA_964562785.1 uncultured Limnohabitans sp.
GAACCCTGAAGCTTATCCGATTCTTGATTGTCTGTTCCGGGCTCATAGAAACTTTTGATCTCGAAGCTTTTACGTGTAGAAAAGGAATCCTCAAGTTGGCTTAAGAGCTCAGGTTTTAAAGTAAAAGGCTCAAGTAAAACATACAAAGTTCCTTCACAGCCCAATCTATAGGTGCCGTCATAGCTCATTAGTCTGGGTTTGCCATTTTGAAAGACATGCTGAGCCTGCCGGTACACTTCCTTCTCTACACAGCCCCCACTAACGGCCCCCACCCACTTTCCATTCTCAGCCAAAAGCATTCTGACTCCTGGCCTTCGATAAGAAGAGCCATTCAAGGCCACAACAGTAGCCAGGACCATTCTTAAGTTCTCAGTCTGCCAGGCTATGGCTTGCTTTACGATGGATTTAAACTCGTGAGTCATATGACTTTGAAGATAAGCTAGCTTTGCAGTTTTTCCCAGTTAAATTGACGACAGACAACTAACAATTTGAATTCCTCGTCATAAATTAAGTTATGGCTTTCTAATGCGAGAGCCATTGCATTTTTTAAAACTAACCAACCGCACCATGAAGAAAGTACTCCTTGCATTGCTATGCCTTGCCTATTCGGCAGCATTTGCTCAAATGCCAAACACCCTCACTCCTACTGAAAAAGTATATGGTCTGTCCAAATTTTGGCAGGAGGTGAATTACAATTTTGTCTATCTCAATAAGATCGACAGAAACCAATGGGATAAAGATTATCAGCAACTTATCACCGAAGTTCAGGAGACGGAAAATGATTATGAATATTTCAGGCTTCTTCAAAAATTCTGTGCTAGTCTAAAGGATGGACATACAAATATTTACCCTCCCTCATCTGTCCTCAGAAACCTACAAAATGCTTCTTTCGGAGATTTTAAGTTTGCCACAACCAACATTGACAATCGAGCTATAATTACCCACATAAGCGCAAGTAAAAAAGATCAGATTCCAATAGGCACGGAGATTATTGAAGTTAATGGACAGGACACACAGTCCTATCTCGATGAGAAAGTACTTCCATATATTTCTTCCTCCACGGACTATATCAGAATGGATAAAGCCATTAGAGAACTTTTCCAGGCACCAATAGGAACTTCATATGAGATCCTATTCAAGTTTCCTGATGGAAATACTCAAAAGCAAAACTTAACCCTTGCGAAAACCGAGGAAATGGAGATTTATCCTGAAATCCAAAGACCTCCCTTATTCGAATTTGAATGGCTTGATGAGGGTCTGGCATATGTGTCACTGAATGGCTTCTCCAACCCCCAAATCAATGAACTCTTCACGGAAAAAATTGAGGAGATCAGGACAGCAGATCGGTTGATAATTGACCTGAGAAATAATGGCGGCGGCCAAACAACCATTGGCACCAATATCCTTCAATACCTGACTTTTGACGATGAGCTTTATTTATCAGCTTCAGAAAGTCGACTCCATATTCCTTCTTTCAAAGCATGGGGAGCATGGACTACTGAAAAGGACACATTGGAAGGGTCTGCGGAATCCATTGCATGGAACAAGCAAGCACTTCTTTCTGCTCAGGATAATTACTTCCATGAATTCGGTTCTAATCAACGATTGATTGATTTGCCAAAAGAAGAAAGAATGGAAGTTCCAACCGTCATTCTCATTGGAAACAATACTGCATCCGCTGCAGAAGATTTTTTGATTGCTGCGGATAATCAGGAGCATATGACAAAGATTGGGGAGCCTACCTTTGGTAGTACAGGTCAACCACTTCGAATAGTGCTTCCAGGCAGATCAAGTGCCAGAATTTGCACCAAAAAGGATACCTATCCAGACGGAAGAGAGTTCGTGGGCTATGGAATTCAACCGGATATTTTGGTAAACAAAACCGTCGATGACTTCATCAATGACCGCGATCCGGTTTTGACAAAGGCGATTGAGTTTTTGATTGGGGATTTTTAATTTAATAGAGACCAAACTCTATCCCTATGAGCTATAGCCAAAATTTAGATGTGCTAATTGCATTGATTTCGCACCTTGGTTTATGCAATCAGAAAAGTCGAACCCCGACTTTTATCGCAAAAGACCTAGGTATTGAAGTAAGCAAAATTCAAGATTCACTGGAAGGGTTTTCTGGGATATTTCGCAGATCAAAAAATAAATCGAAATCAGGGGAAAGCTATTACACTCTTCAAATTCGATTTGCCTTAAGGGGAAGTCAATATTCGGATGAGACGGAGGGAAAAGAAGGAACTGCACTAGAAATCGACCATATCATTTCTCTGATGAACTTTGTCTCTGATCAGGCGCAAAAAGAACAAGATGCTGATTTAGCCCTTAAGGGTCTGAAGGAATCAAGTAAAAGACTCGAGCAAGATTTTTTAGTCGCTCAAAAGCAAATTAATCAAGGTCGCTTAGCCGCATTTCTTGCATTGGCCGCTTCAATAATAGCAACGATTTCCAGTCTGGCCTCTTCCATTTTTTAGCACAACCGAAGCAGTTAAACGATTAGCAAATAATAGTTTTTAATTTAATCCTATGTTGAAAAATAATCCAAAAACGGTATCCCTTGTCCTTGGTAGTGGAGGAGCAAGAGGACTCGCCCACATAGGGGTTATCCGTGTGTTAGAAGAAAATGGATTTGAGATTAAATCCATCAGCGGTTGCTCCATTGGTTCCTTAATCGGTGGTGTTTATGCGGCAGGTAAATTGGATCAGCTGGAGAAGTGGATGCTGACTATTGAGGAATTAGATATTGTCAACCTCCTTGATTTGTCTTGGGGTAAATCCGGTCTTTTCAAGGGAGACAAAATCATTAAGACCCTGGTTGATATGCTTGAAGACATTCAAATAGAAGATCTTCCAATTCCTTTTACTGCCGTTGCTGCAGACATAAGTACCGAAAAGGAAGTTTGGATAAATTCTGGATCCCTATTCGAGGCCATCCGTGCTTCCGTTTCCCTTCCACTCTTTTTCACACCAGTTAAGTATAAGGATTCAATTCTTATAGATGGTGGAGTGCTCAACCCAGTGCCTATAGCACCTACTTTTAAGGATGAAACGGATTTGACCATCGCTGTTAATCTGGGTGGTGATCTTATTGAAAAAGAAAAAGAAGAAACTCTGGACAAAAGTCTTGAGGGAAAGGAGTATTCATTTGAACAAAGTCTGCGAAAGTTTTTCGAGTCAGCTCAAAAACAGAAGAAAAAGGAAATAGGAGTATATGAAGTTATGGATAGAGCATTCGATACCATGCAAAGCAGCATTTCACGGCAAAAGATTGCCGCCTATCCACCAGACATCTTAATTGAAATTGCCAGGAATGCCTGTGGCACCTTAGAATTCGACAGGGCTGGAGAAATGATTGACCTGGGTTATCAAACCGCTAATAAGGTACTTGAAGAACATAGGAAAACGGCATAATAGCCGTTTCCCTCAAATTCTATTCGTCCTTCAAACAAACGACAGGATTTAAAAAGGCCGCTTTGAGTGTTTGTAAACTCACCGTTAGTCCGGCAATAATCAAAGCTGCGCCACCAGACAAAGCAAAATACCACCAGGAAAGATCTATTCTGAAAGCGAAAGAATTCAGCCATTCTTCAGCAAAGAAAAAGCTTGCCGGAATAGCAATCACAATTGCCACTAAGACCATCTTGATAAAATCACTGGAAAGTAAGGCTACTATCCCGATTGCCGAGGAACCCATTACTTTCCGGATTCCAATTTCCTTCTGTCTTCTTTCTGTGGTAAATGCTGCAAGGGCCAAGAGACCCAAGCTGGAAATCAAAATGGCAATTACTGCAAAGTATCTAGACAATACTGCGACACGCTGTACGGAAGCATAGAGTCTTTGATAATCATCATCCATGAAAGTATAGTCAAATGGAAGACCATCATTAAAGTCTTTATGAAAGGCTTCTATTGAGGCCAAAGTCTCAGCCGTTCTTTGGCCGTCTACCTTTATGAGTACGGTAGATAAATCAGGGTACAGCTGAATGAATAAAGGGGCGACTTCCTCATACAATGACGCAAAGTTGAAATCATCAACGACTCCAATAATCAATCTATCTTCCCCCCAAATCTTTACAGTTTGCCCAACGGGGTCATCAAGGCCCATGGCTTCAATAGCAGTCTTGTTGAAAATGATATTATCCATTTCCGCCTCATAATTGTCTGAATAGCTTCTTCCAGCCAGAACATTAATATCCAGAAGCTCAATCCAGTCATAGCCTACTTCCAGATTTCCAAAGCGTATTTTTTCATCTGCCAATTGACCCGGCCAGGCAACTCCGGTCGTTCCTCCATAATCTCCTACCATGTCGTGTCCAAATGGACTTGCATTGATCACCCCCGGGACTTTCTTTAACTCCTGAACGAAAGTTTCCATTTCATCATAAAGCTTTCCCGTGCTTTTCAGGGCAATGACATTCTCATCATTGTATCCCAGATTCTTGGTTTGAATGAGCTCCATTTGCTTAAAGACAATAACCACCGCAATGATCAGAACAATGGAAATGGTGAATTGGAAAACCACCAGACCTGTGCGAACAAGCTGGGTAGAAAGACCATCCATAGCCTTGCCTATGACATTAGCCTTCAGAATTCCAATTGGCTTAAATCCCGACAGATAGATAGCAGGGTACAGACCAGCTAGAAAACTCACCAAAATATTGATCCCCAGAAATGGTAAAGCCAAATCAAGCCCCAGAGTAATTTCCTTACCTGTAAGTGAATTAAAGGCGGGCAAAAGCAAGAAAACGAGCACTAAGCCAAGGATCATGGAAAAGGCAGTGACTAGGAAAGACTCTACCAAAAACTGTCCAACCAATGAACCTCTATTTGCACCAATAGCCTTCTTGACTCCTATCTCTTTCGCCCTCCTTGAGGCTCTGGCTGTAGTTAGATTAATGAAATTGATGCAGGCAATTCCAAGTATGAAAATGGCTATGATTGAGAATAGCTTCACGTAGCTGATTCTGCCACCCGCTTGCTGCCCGTTATCATAGGAATTATAGAGGTATCCATCAGAAAACTTTCGACTGAAAAGGACTCCTACATAATGCAGGTATTCCGGACCATTAACTGCTTCGAATTTATCTCTCGCAAAGTTCTTCAACTTGGCGTCAAAATCGGCTTTACTCGAACCTTCACGGAGAAGAACATAAGTATCCGGGTCACTATTGCTCCATTTATCCATCTGCTCTTTTCTCCTTTGATAGAAAACATCATAGTGAAAAAGTAAATCGAACTGTTGTGTTGAATTTGAAGGTGGGGTTTTAAATAATCCACTCACCTGATAGGTACCTTCGGAAACACCTTGTTCCCATTCCAAAGCCTTACCCAAAGCGGCGTTGGTCGAGCCAAACAACTTTTCAGCTAGTTCTTCAGAAATGACTACAGAGTTTGGGTCCGCTAATACCTGATCTGGATTACCTTGGGTAAGCTCCCAGGAAAAAATCTTCAAATAATCAGGTTGGACTAGCTGACCTTTTGCCTGAACATACTGATCGTCGAACCCTACTATTCCTTCTGGGTTCTCAAACCAATCTACAGGAATAACACTCGCAGCAAATTCTACCTCAGGCAGTTCTTCTTTTAAGGAATTGGCCAAGATTCCTGGTGTGCTTGAGACAGTGAGTGTATCGCCAGGCCTTACCAGGTTTTGCATAACCTGAAAAGTCCTGCTGTCATTTGCATGGAACTTGTCCATCGCTAATTCATTGGCTACCCATAGATAGAGTAAAACTGCACAGGCAATCCCGGTTGAAAGTCCCACAAGATTAATGGCAAATGATCCTGAGTATTTCTTGAAGTTTCTGAATGCGAGTAATGTATTGTGGCGTAGCATATCGCGGTAGTTAGTTGGTTCAGTAGAAAATGAGCGAATGAATGCAGGTCTGAAATGCCGAATGACATTCCAGGTAAATCTTCTTTTTGCTCTTTTGGGTGAATGCTCCGCATCTACATCAAAAATCTCCCATAGATTTCCCTCAATCTCTTCGAGGTAATCTTCCCGGCAAAACCACCGAAGAAAGCATAGGCTATATTTTGGAGGTAGATGATTCATTCACCAAATGCGATTTTTGGAATCTGATTATAAATGCTGGTTCGAAGAGCGTACTGTTGATCGAGAGCGGCTTTCCCAAGAGCTGTGATCACATAGAATTTTTTCCTTCTT
>CAZLUY010000029.1:0-1945 GCA_964562785.1 uncultured Limnohabitans sp.
TTTAGGTGTTCCCTTTGAGCGACTTCGGATTTCCGGATGGGGTGGAACCAGACCAATTGCTTCTAATGCAACTGAAGCAGGAAGGCAAAAAAATAGACGTGTGGAATTAGAAGTTCAATAAAAAAGGTCTGGAATTCCAGACCTTTCTTTTACATTGAATAACCATCTCGATAGGTTCGTTTTACAAATTGATTCGCTGGATCGAAATTGGTGACCTTCATATTTGGTCCATCCCAAAGTAATTTGATTCCTCTTCCTGGGAAATCCCCACCATCCTGATAATCATAGCTTCTTATCACAAGATTACCCATAAGCACTGATTCTGTCAATGGACCAGCAATAGAAAATGGGGAACTGAGATTTTTGTATTCTTCGGAGCCATGACCAGCAATACAGGCTTCTACCCAGTTGTTGTAATGGCCTCCATCACCTTTTGGTACACGGTATTCGGTTTTGGGTACTTTCGCGTCTTTGGTTCTTGAAGTTGGAAGCAGCTGAGGGTTCTTTCCATAGGTGGAGCACATCATTTTTCCTTCCGTGCCTTCAATGATTACTCCATTACCACCGTCTCCCATAACTTCATTTGGTCCCAACTCTTCAGGTCTCGTCGGTTGTATACCGCCATCCATCCAGTGGAACTCTAGATCTTCCTGTCCATTTCTATCAAACCTTAGTGTGATATGAGAGGAGGGAGGGCAACTTTCAGGGAAATAGCCTCTTTTAAATTCTCCAACATATACAGAGCCTACGCTACATTCAGCCGACTTAGGATAACCAAGTCCCAAAACTCTAAATGGTGGTTCCATGATGTGACAGGCCATATCTCCCAAGGCTCCGGTACCATAATCCCACCAACCTCGCCAGTTGAATGGGACAAGGTTTCCGACATAATCCTTATAAGGTGCGGTACCAAGCCAAAGATCCCAATCCAAATCTTCTGGAGGGGTCATTGGAGTTGTGGGCCATTCTATTCCTTGAGGCCAAACTGGGCGATTCGTCCATGAATACACTTTAGTAGCTTCACCGATAAGTCCTGCATTATACCATTCAACCATTTGCCTTACTCCGTCACCAGAGGAGCCTTGATTTCCCATTTGAGTAACTACTTTGTATTCTTCTGCAGCTTCAGTAAGCTTTCTTGCCTCGTAGATATCATGTGAAAGTGGCTTTTGAACATAGACATGCTTCCCCATTTTCATAGCCATCATTGCCTGTACGGCATGCATGTGGTCAGGTGTTGATACACTTACCGCGTCAATGTTATCCTGCTCTTTTTCGAGCATTTCTCTATAATCTTTATAATAGTTCGCCTTTTTAAATTTCTTTCTTGATTGGGCAGCTCGTGTGTCATCCACATCACATAGGGCTACGAAATCGGCTTTTCCACTTTGAAAAATGCCTCGAACATCATTTCCGCCCATACCTCCAACGCCTATTCCTGCAACTCTTAATTTGTCACTTGGGGCTACATAGCCAGGCCCGCCTAGAACATTTCTCGGAACAATGTAAAATCCAGCCATAGCCGCAGCTGTGGTTTTCAAAAAGTTTCTTCTGTTGTTTGAACTCATCTAATAATTGACTTTTGGTTTTTGGGTATTTAGCAGGATGAAATTATTAAAATCTCCATACTTATTCTTTTTATCCCAACTAATATTTTGCAATTAATCTCTTCCTACCAGAATTCAAACCCCTCTTTCTTTTCCCTTCATCTTTATTAAAGAAATGTTTCCTAGTGAAGTACTTATTGAAAAAAATAGATTAAGTTTGATCAAAATCTGTCAATATGAAAAATCACCTCAATTACCTTTTTCTTTTGTTTTTAGGCCTTATGGCTTCATGTTCTCCAAGTGTTGAATCATTGTCTGATAAGGCTTTAATTCCACTTCCAAGGGAGATTAAGTCCGAATCAGGCTCTTATGAAATAAACGCTTCTTCAGGAATTTTT
>CAZLUY010000030.1:0-7160 GCA_964562785.1 uncultured Limnohabitans sp.
CATATTACCAGTGGCACCACCGAATTTGGCAGCAAAAGGCACTTGCTTCAATAGCTCCAATTGATTTTCGAGCCGAGTAACGAATACCTGGATTTCCTTTCCTAAACGACTAGGGGAGGCTGGTTGTCCATGAGTTTTTGCTAGCATGGATACATCAGCCCATTCAGCTGCTCTATCCTTTAATTTGTCTACCACCTCGGTAAGGGTGGGTAGGATTACATCCTCAAGCCCTTCCTTTAGCATAAGAGGGGTGGAGGTGTTATTGATATCCTGTGAGGTCAGTCCGAAATGGATAAACTCCTTGTACTTCTCTAATTCAAGATCGTCGAACTTCTCCTTGATGAAATATTCCACAGCCTTTACATCGTGGTTAGTCACTCGCTCAGTCGCTTTTATTTTTTCAGCATCCTCAATCGAGAACTCTGTGACCATTTGCCTTAGCGAATTAAAATGACTGCGATCAAAATCTGACAACTGTGGAAGATCAAACTCACAAAGAGCAATAAAGTATTCTACCTCTACATGAACTCTATATTTAATCAAGGCGAACTCTGAAAAATATGCTCGTAGTGGTGCAGTTTTACTTGCATATCTCCCGTCTACGGAAGTCACAGCTGTTAAGGCATTTAAATCCATCTGGATATGGGTTTGGTCAAGGATTTGTTTAGGACTGCAAAGTTAGATTTTCTGATCGAAAATGGAGAGAAGAAAAATCAAAAGGAGGAAAATCCTCCAGATTTTCAAACTCCTTTTATAAATCAGGTGTTTACCCAAGGATAAAAGCAAAATTGTGAGCTTAATTCATCCTTGAGACTTACTTTTGCGAGCGATTTGTTAAGCGAAACTAAACCATAGCATGTTCAATCTTTTCAAAAAGAAAAAACCAGAGACGGCATCCAATCCATATCTGCCACTTAAGGTGAGAGAAGTAGTGAGGGAAACTCCCGATACCGTATCTATTTACTTCGAACAGCCAGAACCACATCTAGAATATAAGCCGGGTCAGTTTTTGACCTTGGTAATGGAATTTGAAGGGAAAGAGGACAGAAGGTCTTATAGTCTCTGCACTTCACCCTATGTGGACCCTTTTCCAGGAATTTCTGTAAAGAGAGTTCCTGACGGAAAGTTTTCTAACCACCTAAATGATAATATTTTCCCGGGTAAGACAATCAATGTGCTCGAACCGCTTGGGAATTTCACTTCAGATTTCCATTCTGAAAATCAGAAACACTTTTTCATGGTCTCAGGTGGGAGTGGAATTACACCAATCATGGGGATTCTAAAATCTACTTTGATTAATGAACCTAAATCAAAGGTGTCCCTTCTTTATTGCAGTAGAAACGAGGAACAAATCATCTTTAAGGATGCGCTTGAAGAGCTAGAGAAAAAGTATGAAGGAAGGTTCTCTGTAGATCATGTTCTTAGCCAGCCTTCAGAAAGCTGGAAAGGAATTAAAGGCAGAGTATCTGAAGAATTGATCTCTGAACGTGTTAAAAAAGCGGAGGCTGAGTCTGATTTTGAAAGCCACTATTTCGTTTGTGGACCAGAGGGGATAATGGATCAAACTATCGCAGTTCTCGAAGAATTAGACATTGACAAGGAAAGAGTGAACAGAGAAAGCTTCTATTCTTCTGCCGCTGAAGAAGCTAATCAAGCTGCTGCATCCGGTGCAGGCTTAACAAGAGAAGTAACTGTGAACCTTGATGGAGAAGACCATTTGGTTTCAGTTTCTCCTGAGAAAACAATTTTGGAATCGGGTCTTGATCAGGGATTGGATATGCCATACAGTTGTCAAAGTGGTTTGTGTACCGCATGTAGAGGAAAACTTCTGGAAGGAGCCGTGAATATGTCTGAAGATGCTGGTCTAAGTGATAAGGAGAAGGCAGATGGCTATATTCTTTGCTGTGTTTCACGCCCTTCAACTGATGACGTAAAAGTCACAATCGAATAAGATCTTGGAAGTAGACGAAATAAGGGTTCTTTATAAACGAGTCGAAGTAAGGTTACTTATTCTTCTGGGAATAACACTTCCACTTTTTGGGGTCGTATACCTTTATTATAACTCAGGAAACCTGAATTGGAATCTTCCGGCTCTTCCAGTATTTGTAGAATCCCTTCTTATGGGATTGGGGACCTTCGTGTTAGGCTTACAATTCATCCTATTTCGTAGCAAAGTCAAGGCATCCAATAATCTTGAAGAACTACTAGACAAGATTCGAAACTATAGTGAGGCTTCGCTTAATCGAATTCATCTTTTGACCTTGTCTTGTTTGCTGGATGCCACCGGTCTACTACTTTTTAAGAATCCCTTTTTTGTCGTCCTTTTCGCCGTGACACTGGTTTTTTTCTCTTTAGCTAAACCAAGTCCTGATCGGATCATTAGAATTCTGAAATTGAGTAAAAAAGAAGCAGATATTATTCGATTGGCTTCCAGACCTAAGGAATAAAAAAAGGCAGACTGAAAAGTCTGCCTTTATTGTTGATAAGAACTTTTATAAATTCTCTATGATGATTCGGCCTGATGAGATTGAACCCTCAATCCAGGACCCAGAGCCGTTATCGATTTTTAATTGCTTGTTGGTGCTTGATCCACCTACTTTAACTGTTCCTGAAGAAGCTTTAAGGTTGTAATTGAAGTCCGTGAGCTTTGTAGGAGTAGTGATTCTAAAAGCTCCGGAAGTGCCGCTGAAAGAAGTGTCTGGGCCTAGACCTGCATTTTCAGCTTTGACGGTCCCTGAGGTGAATTTTAATCTTCCAAGTTCTCCGATATTTTCAAGACGTGCATTTCCAGAAGTAAGGGAAACACTTAGCTTGCCGCCTACATCCGCAGCGTCAATGGACCCGCTAGTAGCCTTATATTCTACACTTCCAGAAACTTGGTTGACTGTCGCATTACCACTGGTTACCCCTGCAACAACATCTCCATTAACACCATTAATTGTGAGTTTTCCTGAAGTGGCACCGATGGTTAAATCGCCATCAATATTTTCAGCGGTAACTTTTCCAGAAGTCACCTTAAGAGAGGTCTCTTCGCTAGCAACGTTGGATACAAACAGTTGTCCTGAGGAATTTCTTACGTTCAAATCCATATCCTTAGGACCTGTTATATTGATATATCCCTTCTTGTTATTTTTCCAGGAGTAATTATTCTTCTTTTTCTCAAATTTAATCTTGAGCACATCACCCACTGTAACGAAGACTATATCCTGATTATCATCTCTAGACTCCAGATAGGCAACAACTTCCACATCTGAAGAGGAGCCACCCTCGTATTTTACATCTAGCCATCCACCCTCTACTTCAATTTTTGAAATGTTCGAGTAGTTTTTGGTAACATCTACAAGCACGTCTTGTGCATAAGCTGAAAGGCTTCCTACCAAGAGTAGGGTTAATACAAGAAAAGATTTAGTGTAATTTTTCATCATGTGATTGGTTTAATTTATGTCAAAGGTTGTGAGTCCAAAACTGATTGCCTGTACCGCAGGCCCCAGATCTTCCTGGAACAATTCGTTCATGTCATAATTTACAAAGAAGTTGATAGAGCCTACGCCTATTTCCCCTCTTAAACCATAACGGAAATCTTCCACATACATGTTGGACTTCTCGAAGATCTTCTGCTTATCTCCGTTGTCGTCATTGTAAACAAACTTGCCTCGACCACCTATTCGATAGCCGATATATCCACCGACACCAAGTCTAAGCTTTTGGTTGTTGGTTTTGATCGTAGGAACTAGAGTCAAGTTCATGTACGAGGCTGATATCTTGGACTTGGTTCCAACACCATCTCCCATGAATCCCTGGAATTCCAAGCCTTCTGGGGTTTTAACGGCAATGATATTGGTGTCCTCAAATTTGAAATTGTACCAGGATACTCCGGCCAGTGTTTTGATTTCAAAATTCTTTCCAATTGACTGGATTCCACTCAGGTTCAGTCCTACATTCCAAGATCCCCATGGCTTCACATCTGGAGCACCTTCACTTCCTTGAGGCCAAATGTTAATTCCTAAATCAGTAGCAAATCCAGCTCTAAAGGAATTTCGTCTTGTGCGGATTCTGACTTCATGTCCATCATCGTCTTCGAAGTCTAGTACCCATCTTCCATCTTCAGTTTTACTGTAAGTCCAGGAATCTCCGAATACTCTGATTTCCTTTCCTTTGGTGTAAATTACGGTGTCCGGCTCAGTTTTTTCTTCTTCCTGCGCAAACACCGTTGTGCAGATAAGAAGTGCCAGAATTGTAGTTAGTGTAGTTTTCATGATAAAAAATAGGGGAGGTAAGCCTCCCCTAAGTTGGTTTAGTGATTAGAATACAATTCCGAAAGTGATTGGGTTGAGCTCAGGTCCCTTTCCATCCTGGAATAGGGTGTTGAGGTCATAGGTAGTGAATAGTGTAAGGCTTCTGAATCCAATTTCTCCTCTAACACCATATCTTAAGTTGTTTAGGTATAATCCGGTAGACTCTTTGTCTTTCTTTCTTCCAGATCCTTCAAGCTCTCTGTAGACATACTTTGACTGACCTCCTAGTCTGTAGCCAACGTATCCACCAGCTGCGATTCTCATCCCTCTTCTTCCATTATCATTCATTTGACCGAAGTCAAGCTCAAGAAGGGTAGTGGCCATCACATATGATGCAGAAATCTTACTCTTGAATCCATCCACATCATTTCTCTGGATAAATTCGATCATATCTTCACCTCGTACTGCCTGAAAATCTCTGTTTTCAAACTTGAAGTTGTAGAAGTTGAATCCGAGCCCGAAGTTCCAATGGAAACCTTTTGAGATTCTCTGAGAGGCCATCCAATTTAGACCTACATTCCAGCTACCCCATCCTTTTACTGCATATGGTTGGTCAGAGGTTGGGAAACTTCCATTTCCATCCAGGTAGTTATTTACTCCTAGATCTATATTAAAGAAGGTTCGGAATGGTGGGTCTGAATTCTTTTTGAGTCCAGATTCGATTTTGACCTTGGTATTATAGCCGGAGTCATCTACCAAAACTCTCATTCCTCCGATATAGACTTCAGTATTCAATCCGTCCTCGGTGACCTTCACGACTTCCTTTCTGTTACCGTCTTTATCTCTGACTTCAACAATGGTCAAATCTCCAGTGTCACCATCTTCAGCTAGGTCAAGCTCTCGGATGATCTCATTAATGTTCATCACTTTCAGCTTGTCAAAATCCTCTTTGTTGTCAACGATGATCACAACTCTTCCTGACTTTCCGAATTCAACGATTACAGAATCAGATGATAAATTTTCATAGGTCTTAGGCATGCCTCCTGCGAAGCCTATCTGGACCAGTGCCATAAGGCAGAACAGTAGTAGGTACTTTTTCATAGTAGTTAGTTTTAAAGGTTGGTGGTTTTCTTTATGGTTTATCTGCAACCTTCTCTCTTTTGGAGATCAGGTTTGTGAAAAGATTATTTTTTGCGTCTTGAAGATTGCCGTAACTCTGACCGGCTTTACCCAGGAATCCATCGACCTTGGTTACAGTCTTGCCGAGGCTAGCAATAAATTTCTTGTCTTTTTCTTCGGTGATACCATTTGAAATAATGGTCACCTTATACTCTGGCTCTTCTACTACAGCTTCGTTATCTGACTGGCTAGAATTTACTGGAGCTTCGATAGTTGCTTCTGCAATAAGAGGTCTGTCTATGGTAAAGAAGGTGGCTTCATCTCTTTGTGGTCTGGTTTCCAATGGAGTCTCTTCTACGATTTCCTCTGTAACTGATCCACTATTTTCTACTTTGGACTCATCTTGCTTTTTATCATTAACAGCTAAAAAACTTGAATTCAAATCTTCCTTCTGTTTTGGTTCTTCAACCATTTTGACCTGAGGAGTTGCTTCTTGAGTTTCCTCTTTTACAGCCAAGGATTCATTTTCTGATACTTCTGTTGTATTGTCTTGAGCGATCTGAAGTTCAGTTGGTAGTTCCTGCTGTTCTGCTACAAATTCCGGTTCATTAGTTTGATCTGAACTTTGGAATAGTGAGTAACTTGCGAAGACGACCAAGATAGCTGCGGCGGCTGCCCACCAATAGGTCTTGGGCTTTTCCTCCTTTTTTGGCAACTGACTTTCCAGCCTTTCCCAGGCCAATTGACTTGGCTTCACTTCGTGATGGCTAAGCTTCTCTCCGAAAAGCTTGTCCAACTTGTTAGGTTCATTAGCCATTGATTCTCCTTTCTTTTATTTGTTGGGCGATAATCTGTTCTTTCAATACCTTTCTTGCTCTATTTAGCTGAGACTTTGAGGTACTCTCCGTAATTCCTAGCAAATCTCCGATCTCCTTGTGAGAGTAACCTTCGATTGCATATAGGTTAAATACGGTCCTATATCCGACGGGAAGACTTTTAACTAAATCCATTAGTTCTTCGGCTTCCATGTGATTGGTTTCATAATGATGATGATCTGGAAAAGACCTGTCATGCTCTACATTCACTTCCATCATCAGATGCTTATTGCTTCGCAACTTCATCAAGGCCTGCGTTACCATGATCCTTTTCATCCATCCTTCGAAACTTCCTTTTCCTTCGAACTGAGGTAGTTTGTCAAAGATTTTCATGAAACCTTCAATCATCACGTCTTCTGCATGCTCTCTGTCCTTGAGATATCTCAGGCAGATCGCTAAGAATTTTCCAGAGTAGGACTCATACAGATGACGCTGTGCAAGGCGATCTCCCCTTAAGCATCCTTGAATGAGTCCAGCTTCCTCCGAAAAATTGTTTCTGTTAAACATGTTGGTTGGCTTTCAATTAGGTAGATGTCAAGGTTTTCTAATTGGTTGCACAGGCAATTCAAAAAAAATTAATTTTTTTTAAGATAGCTCATAAGTATCTGTAAAACAGTAAATTAAATATTGAATTTCTTTACAAAAAATATCTAAAAAAGCCCATTTAATAATAGGCTTTATAATCTATAAGAATCTTCATCGTTACCCATTCCCCGGTTTTGACTTCAACGGGTTGAATATTTCCATCCATATCAAAGCTGTTCGCAAATAAACCGTCTACTTCTTTGGTGAAGATTGAGTATCTCCCAGGGTCTAGCTCAACGGAAAACATCCCTTCTTCATCCGATTCTACTTCCATGATTGGTTGAGATGCTAAGGATATGAAAAGACCATCTTCCATTTTTCCATCTCCCATATTTGTCAATGGGTA
>CAZLUY010000031.1:0-4846 GCA_964562785.1 uncultured Limnohabitans sp.
AATTCACAAAACAATCTTTCTCTAATTTTTTCAGAAAGATTATCAGGATAAAAAATAAAAACAAATAATCAGTCGATATATTTCGCTTATTATTAAAAAAGAAAATATTTTTTGGTATAAAATCCACTTTTATTTAAAAAAGTTGGTGAAATGGCGTGATTTATGATTTTTATTCCGTACAACCATTTACCAGTTTTTTGCATCTGGTAAGTAGAGGGAAAACCACCACCACTTCGTTCACTCTAAACCAAACTATTATGAAAAAGCAACTGAAACAGCGGCATTGGATTCCTATTTTCTTATTGATCGGATTGATCTTCAACTCGATTTCAAATTCGGAGGCTACTACCCTACCTCCTTATGGTCCAACATTCAAAGTCTTTTATCAGGAACTCTCTCCATATGGTGATTGGGTAAGAGATGCACGACATGGATATGTTTGGCTGCCTTATGTGGACCAAGGTTTTCATCCCTATGCAACTGAGGGGCATTGGGTAATGACGGAGTTCGGTAACACATGGGTCTCTTATTACGATTGGGGCTGGGCACCTTTCCATTATGGAAGATGGTATTTTGATAATTTCTACCAAAGTTGGGCCTGGGTACCTGGTTACGAATGGGGTCCTGCCTGGGTGAGCTGGAGAACTGGCGGCGGGTATTACGGATGGGCACCTCTGCGACCAGGATTTTCCATTTCGGTATCATTCGGAATTCCATCCTTTCACTTTGTGTTTGCCCCGAGGCAAAGAATTTATGCATATAACGTGTATAGCTATTGCCCACCAAGAGCTAGGCGAGTGAATATTTATCATCAGACCACGATCATAAATAACACAGTAGTCTATAATAACAACCAATATGTAGCTGGTCCTTCAAGAAGAGAAGTAAGGAGAGTTACTGGAGGTAATGTGCCTGAATATTCAACTCAAAACAGTGGAACCCGAGGAAGGCGGGTAGTTGCTCAAGATGGCAGAACTCCTCTGCAGGCGAATAGACAAATTCAATCCAGAAATTCAACTTCTAGAAGCTCCGAGAGGGAACTATCCACAAAGCAAAGATCAAGGAATAATTCGGCGACCAGAGTAGATACTGGAATGAGAAACGATTCAAGATCAAGTCGTGAGATCAATCGAAGCCAAGGTAGATCTCAAAGCAAAGCCTTTGAAACAAGGCCCTATCAGGAAAGTCAAAGAAATGCTGCTCGGTCAAAGACAAGTAGATCCTCTCAACCTAAGGTTACCAACAGGTCAAAGGTAAATACGAGAAGTTCACGCGCTACACAGAGTAAAGTTCAACGTAGCCAAAGGGTCTCTCCGCCAAATAACCAGAGGCAGAGAAGCAAAGCCTCTGGTGTGAGGAAGGAATCAAGTTCCAAGCGTTCTACTCCTGAGGTTCAATCGAGAACAAGGAGAAGCACCTCTTCTTCACCAAGATCAAGCTCCGGAAGTAGGGTGAGTAAAAAGGAAGTGGAAAGAAAAAGCAGTTCAGCAAAGTCAAGAGGCTCCAGGCGAGAGAATTGATTCACCCGTTTGAAAAAAGCATGGCTCGATAGTCATGCTTTTTTCTTTTATTGGATATCTGTTTTCATCAACCCCACCAACCATGAAAAAAGTTATCCTACTGATTTTTTCGATCTGTTCTTTTTCAGTATTGGCTCAGGAGGCCAAAGTAGAACTTCCTCTCAAATACAGAAATATTGGCCCCTATCGAGGGGGAAGATCTGTCTCTGCAACTGGAGTCGTAAATGATCCTTTGACCTATTATTTCGGAACTACCGGAGGCGGCCTTTGGAAAACCACCAACGCCGGTCAACATTGGTTTAATGTTTCGGATGGCTACTTTGGTACTGGCTCTGTTGGAGCTGTTGCAGTAGCAGAAAGTAATCCGAATATCATTTATGTAGGTATGGGTGAGCATGCTCCAAGAGGAGTAATGACCTCCTATGGTGACGGAGTCTACAAGTCAACAGATGCGGGTAAGACCTGGACCAAGCTTGGCTTGGAAGAAACCCAACATATTTCAAGAATTCAAATACACCCAGAGAATCCTGATGTAGTATATGTAGCTGCCCAAGGTGCTCTTCATGCGCCTAACCCTGAAAGAGGTGTCTATAAATCTATCGATGGAGGAAAAACCTGGGACAAAGTTCTATACCTGGATGAGAAGTCCGGTGCCGTAGAACTATCCATGGATATGAATACTCCTGAAGTTCTTTATGCAGCACTTTGGGAACATCAAAGAAAGCCCTGGCAAGTAATCTCCGGAGGGCCCGGAAGTGGATTATATAAAACAACTGATGGAGGTGAGACCTGGAATCAAATCCATAATGGTTTGCCTGAGGAAAAAGGGAAAATGGCTATCTCTGTTTCACGAGCTAATTCAAACAAAGTCTATGCTTTAATTGAAAGTGACACCTATGCTGATAAGGGAGGCTTGTTCGTTTCCAATGACGCTGGAGAAAGCTGGAGCCTGATCAATAAAGACAACAGACTGACGCAAAGAGCCTGGTATTACATTGAAGTATTCGCAGACCCAATGAATGAGAATACGGTGATCGTTCAGAGTGCACCGATGCTTAAATCCATTGATGGGGGAAGGACCTTTGAAAGACTCGGAGGAGCACATGGGGACTATCATGATATTTGGTACAATCCTAAAAACTCTCAAAACATCATTCTTGCCGATGATGGAGGAGGATCTATTTCCTTTGATGGAGGAGATTCCTGGACACCTCAAAATAATATGCCTACCTCTCAGTTCTATCGAATCAATACGGATAACCAGTTCCCCTACAGAATCTATGGTGGGCAGCAGGATAATTCATCCGTAGTGATTTCAAGTATGGCCCCCGGCCGTGGAGGAATCTCTCACGAACATTGGAATCATGCGGCTGGTGGTGAGTCAGCATTTTTAGCCTTCGATCCAGATGATCCTCGATATGTAATGGGAGGAAGCTATTTGGGAACGGTTGAATTACTCGATATGAAATCCGGAGGTTCTACCAAGGTTATGATAGACCCTATCCAATATCTAGGCAGGGATGCCAGTGATATGCGCTACAGATATAACTGGAATGCGCCAATTATTTGGTCACAGCACGAGCCAGGTACCTTCTATCATGCTTCTCAATACGTTCAGAGAACAAGAGACAATGGAAAATCCTGGGATTTGGTATCTCCAGACCTTACCAGAAACGAGAAGGAAAAGCAAGGCAAGGGCGGAGTTCCATACACAAATGAAGCAGTTGGCGCAGAGAACTATGGCACGATCTCCTATCTGATCGAATCTCCTCATGAAAAGGGTGTTCTCTATTCAGGAAGTGACGATGGATTGATACATCTTACCAAAGATGGAGGTGAGAATTGGGAGAATGTCACCCCTGCTGGATTAGAAGAATGTCTTATTAATGCAATCGACGTATCTCCTTCAGATCCAGCCACAGTTTACATTGCCACGACCAGATACAAATTCAATGATTATACACCTGGATTGTATAAGAGCACAGATTATGGAAAATCCTGGACCAATATTTCTGGGGAGATACCATATGGTGCCTTTACCCGAGTAGTCAGAGAAGACAGTTCCAATCCAGAACTTTTATTCGCTGGTACAGAAAAGGGAATTTATTTCTCCCAGAATTCTGGACAGAACTGGAAGCCCCTTCAATTGAATTTACCTGTTACACCGATAACAGACTTGAAGGTGGCCCATAATGATTTGATAGTTGCTACATCGGGCAGATCATTTTGGATCCTGGATGATCTCAATCTTTTAAGAGAGTATTCTGAAGAGGATAAAGGGCTAAAAATCTTCACTCCTGATGATGCTGTTTTGGCTCCAATATACAGCCCGATGTCATCGAGTGATCTCTCAGGGTTTGACGGAACTCATCCATTCGAAGGTGTGAACCCAGCTTTTGGTTCTGTCATTTATTATCAATTGCCTGAGGAATTTGCTGACTCTACCGACATTAAACTAGAAGTGAAAAATCCAGCTGGTAAGGTAATCAGAACCCTTACATCCAAGCCTGATCCTTCATTCCAAGGTTATGCAGGAGGCCCTGGACCAGATCCCGTTTTAAGCAAAAATCCAGGCTTGAATCGTTTTGTCTGGAACCTAAGTCATGACGGAATGCCAGGGATTCCAACAGCCTATATTGAGGCAGGATATGGAGGCCATTCAGTAATTCCTGGAGAATATCAATTGGTTTTGACGACAGAGGCAGGAGAAGTTTCATCAACCGCCAGCGTGCTTGCTAACCCTCATTTTGACATCACAATGGCTGAGTATGAGGAATACGATGAATTCATGACTGCAAGAGAAGAGGAAATTCGTGTAATGCATGGAATGGTGAACAAGGCCAAAGCTTATCAAAATCAGCTTCAGGAATTAATGGGCAAACTAGAAGGCATGGATGAAATGGCTGAATTGAAATCTGCCGGAGAAAGTCTTATTGGTGAATTGAAAGCTTGGGATGAAGACATGGTTCAAAGGAGATCCAAGGCTTATGATGATGTAGAAAACTTCCCTAATAAGTTCACAGCCAATTACCTCTTTATGATCAATCAATCTGAAAGTAGTATTCCAAAGCTGACAGATGGTTCAAAGAAAAGATATGCTGAACTATGGGAGCAATGGATAGAACTTGAGAAGGAAGGAAAAAGACTCATCGATACTGCAGTGCCTGCCTTTAATCAAAAGGCAAGCGAGATGGGTGTTGGGGTTTTGTTCTCCGGAAATTCGAAGTAAGAACATGAGATCCATAAAATCCTATACGAAGGGAGCACTCAGTGTTGCAGCTATTGCTTTTCTAGCTTTTTCCTGCCAAAACAAACCAGTTGAGGAG
>CAZLUY010000032.1:0-14573 GCA_964562785.1 uncultured Limnohabitans sp.
ATCTCAGCAAGGTTTTCTTCACAGATTAGACAGAATCACTGGGGAGTCTGTATACATACAGCCTCAACCGGGAGAGGGAGAAGGCGAGGAGCGTTTCAATTGGGATTCGCCAATCCTCCCAAGCCAGCATGTTCCTAGCACCATTTACTTTGCTTCTCAGCGTGTATGGAAGTCGACAGACCGAGGGGATTCCTGGACTGCCATCTCGGGGGATTTGACTAAAAATAGAGATCGGGTAACTGAGCCGATTATGGGTAAAAACCAAAGCTGGGACAACCCATGGGATATGCTCGCCATGTCTGAGTTTAGTACCATCACTTCTTTGGGAGAATCTCCTATCAACCCTGATGTACTTTATGCTGGGACTGATGACGGACTTATTCAGTATACAACAGACGGAGGTTCAAATTGGAATGCAGTTGAAGTTGGTAGCATCGCTGGAGTACCAGCAAATGCATTTGTAAACGATATCCGAGCAGACCTTGCAGATGAGGCTACCGTTTATGTGGTTCTTGATAATCACAAAGAGGGCGATTTCAAGCCTTATGTGGCTAAAAGCTCTAATTATGGTCAAAGTTGGACACTGATAACCAACGGTCTTCCTGAGCCTTTGCTTACTTGGAGAATTGCTCAGGATCATGAAAATTCAAGTCTGCTATTCCTTGCCACCGAATTCGGTGTGTACTTCTCAGTAAATGGCGGGAACGAATGGATGGCTCTTAATGGAGGTCTTCCAACCATTTCATTCAGAGATATTACAATCCAAAGAAGAGAGAATGATCTTGTAGGCGCATCCTTCGGTAGAGGGTTTTATGTGCTGGATGATATCTCTCCTCTAAGAACCGTTTCTGAGGGGATGCTGGACAGTGAGGCACATCTTTTCACTCCTCGTGATGGCTATTGGTATGTTCCAAAAAATGCCGTTCGACAAATGGGAGATGATTATTGGTCGGCTCGCAACCCTGATTTTGGTGTGACCTTCTCTTACTACATCAAAGAAGGAATGAGCACACTAAAGGCTGATCGTCAAAAGGCAGAAAGAGAAATGGGAGATGCTTCCATTCCTTTCCCTGGTTTTGATGCAATTGAAAAGGAAATGATGGAGGTAGCTCCTGAAGTACATCTTGAAATTTATGATGCGGACAATACATTAGTTCAAAGAGTAAAGGCAAAGAATGCCAAAGGATTCCATAGAATGACCTGGAATCTCAGAATGGCAAGCCAAGGGCTCATCAACCCTAATCAAACTCGTTCTGGTGGATGGGGTGGTGGAATGATGGCCCTTCCAGGAACCTATACCGCCCAACTAGTGAGCATCAAAGATGGTGAGCACAGCAAAATGGGAGACGCCGTTTCATTTGAGTTAAAGCCACTACGTGAAGGTGCACTACCAGCGAAGAGTCTTGCAGAAATGAAAGCCTATAGAGCCGATTTGAATGCCTTCCAATTGGATTTGACTAATGCCGCCAATGCTCTTTCAGATGCGACTAAGATGATTCAGGCTATGAAAGTGTCTTTGGGACGTTCAGGTAAAACAGACGCAGCTCTGTTGAAGTCAATTTATGAGGCTGAAATGGCTCTTAAGGTCATGGATAGCCGAATGAATGGTAACCTCGCTCAACGGGAGCTTAACGAAAATATGGATCCAACCATTATGGATAGGTTATCTGCAGCCTTCCGAGGTGCAATGGGAACTTACGGCCCAACAGGAATGCAAAAAGCTTCGCTGGAAGCTGGTAAGGCGGAGCTAGCTCCTTTGAAGTCAGACTTGATGCAAATTGTGGATTCAACGATTCCTGATTTAGCTTCCAGACTCAAAGCTCTAGGAGCTCCACCAATTAAAGGATTATAATAAACCTCCAACCTAAAACACGAGCCGAATCGACTCGTGTTTTTTTATGGATTTATCCAACTAGATTCAGAATTACCCACAGTTTGTTGAGAACCTTTTAACCATCGGTTTCTAGCTAATTGCCAGTCTTTTTTACTAGATCGTTGTAGGTCATTTACCCCAATACTTAAACCCTTGGCGTAATTGCTCAAAAAGAATTGAATGCTAGGTTCTTTCAGTCCCAATTCATCAATCCATCGGTAAAGTGCAGTATTTATCTTGGCTGGATTTGATGCATTAAGAGCCTTGAGGAACTCTCTAAAAAAGAATAGCTCAGAGCGTAGATAGTCTTTTCGCTTAACCTTGTAGGTCTTCCAGAGTCTGCCGCTAATGAGAAATAAACCATAAAGTGCGGCAAGAGTCACAACCCCGAAGAAGAGAGCTTTTTTCCAAGGCATTCCAAAAATGGTAAAGGGTTTAGCATCGGCCTTATCTACCATTGTTGTCTCTTGGATATTTTCTAAACTATCCTTCACAGTCAGCAAAATCCCTAAATCCGGATTTGGTAATACCTCTACACTAAACCCTGGGAGAGTACGCTTGAAAAGTTTCTTTTGATAAGGATTATACCAGGTAAAAACCCGGTCTGGTATGCTCACTGTCCCTTCCTTCTCAAATAAATATCGGATGCTTTCAATCCGAGACGCGCTTATATCCGCTCGCGTTTTACTATTATCCACAGAACTTCGAGATGGATATAGACTCACCCCAGGTAGACTATCCCATTCGACTGGAGGAATTAATTCAGGAACTGTACCTCCTGCTTTTCTTGTAATTCTTCTCTCCAGCACATCTCCAACTTTCACACTAGTCTTACTTCCAGACCAACTCTCCTGAACCGAAAGACTATTAGCTACCATCCATTCATCCCGATCATATTCAGCGGGAATAGACTTAACAAGAATGCTTTTTTCAGCGGTGGTCAGAAGCCTTTTTCTTCCTTTGTAATCACCTTCAGGAGGTGATTCCACCTCGATATCAATAGAAGGAAAGCTGAAATCGGGGTCAGCTTCATAAGGAAAAACATGGTAGATCAATTCCACTCCAGTGTATTTCGTTCCTGAAATGGTTTTGGACTGGCTCACGGGCCTGAAATAAACAGTAAAAGCCCCAGGAACTTTCAAATTCCCTAGATCTACTCCACGTGTAAACCATGTAGTAGTATATACTCCGATTCTCACCTCAATGGGCTCCCCAACAAATACAGCGGATTTGTCCAAGCTAACTTCAGTATAGAACTTTTGAGCGCTTACTGAGAAAGCAAAAAACCCAAGCAGTACTGTCAGTATAATCTTGAAAGGTCTCCTAGTCATTTGCCTTAGCCTTTACTTGCCCTTTTTTTACCTGATATTCGAATTTCTTTTTCAAGAATAAAGCAGGATCATCGTCTACTTTCCTCATTAAAACCTTCCCCCTTTGTTCCTGGGAGCTGATATTCATATCCTCTGGAACTTCATCCAGCTCCTTGCCAGTCCTTATATCTGTTGTCACCTCTTCCTCCAATCTACCGTCATTCATTTGTTCTTCTGTGGCTTCCTGACCACCTCCACCGAGATCCTCCATTCCATCATTTCTCTGATTTTCTTCTCCTCCTAGATTTGGTTGACTTTGTTCTTCGGCCTCATTGAGTTGCGCCTCATCAGCTGCAGGAATCAGTTGATTAATCTCTTGTTGAATTTTAGAGGCCTCTTCAAGACCTGGATCAATTTCGAGAGCTTTCTCAAGAGCAGCATTAGCCAAGGCGAAATCTCCATTCTGTGCATAGGCCAAACCTAGATTATATGCGCCATTAGCTGTGGTGTCCTGACTGAAGGCTGAAATTGCACCTTCAAAGTCTCCTGCCTTATATAGAGCAACACCCTTTCTCATCGGGTCATTGTATTTACCTGCGGCCTGTTCGAATTCTCCTTTATCAGATAATCTTTGTCCCTGATAATCTTTCGTGAACCATAAATCATCAAAGCTCGAAACCTGAGAACAGGAAGTACAAACGGTCAAAACCAACCCATAAATCACCCACCCTCTCCTAAACCAGAAAAGCATGAGGAAAGCCATTGGGATGATAAAAATCAGACCAGTGTCTTGCCATTGGTCTTCCTTCTTTTCATCCTCTTCCTGAAAAATTAAATCCTCCGAAACCCTCTTGGCTATGGCAGAAACATCGCTATCATCTAGAGTAAGCTGGTTAAAAAGGAGCTGATCAAGGGAGCTTATTTTCTGAATAATTAATTCTTGCTCCCCACTCAGATCAGAATTACTTCTTGTAAATAGGATCTCCACCTTATGCGATGAAGTCCCGCAGAAATCCTGGATGACCTGGAAATCCTCATCAGAAAAGCTATCTGTCAAAAGTAAAACTGAACCAGGAGCTTCAGTTGAATCCATTATGGCCCTCGCCCTTTCAAAAGCACCTTTTAGAAATGACCCCTTCACCGGCATTACATCCGGGCTAAGACCGTCAATATGATTACGAATAAGATTATAATCCCTGGTCAGAGGCATAATGGTATGAGCTGTCCCGGCAAAACCTACCATTGCCATTCGAGGCCCAGGTTGTTGATCAAGAAAATCTCCAATTTTGAATTTGGCTCTTTCCAATCGATTTGGCTGAAGGTCCGTATTAAGCATCCCTTCATTTAAGTCTAGCAAAATCACCAAGGGTGTCTCCAGTTCCTGTCCGGGAACCTCAACCTCCCGCCATGTGGGTCCAGATAATCCTAATATCCCAAAACTTAGAGCAAGGCAGAATACCCCCTGCATAACAATAGTTACCCATTCATTGCCTTTTTGAATAACAAAGGGTCTGAGGTGCGAAGCAATCATTTTTTGCCAGCTTTGATCTCGTCGAGAAGACAATAGAGTCACAACTATCCAAAGAAGCATTGGGACAAACAACCAAAGGAAAATCGGGCGGATAAAGTGAAACTCATTCCAATCAATTGGCCAGAAATTTTCAAACATACTGCTCCTCCTTTCCGGCTCGTTGATACATTTCCGTAAAGGATAATATCAAGGTAAACAGCATAAGAATCCCAAGAGCTAGTCCAAGAGGATAATAGTAGAGCAAAGAGATAGGCCTATTTTCTAGCTCTTCATATTCAATAGGCTCGAGCAGATCAAGTTCTGCATATACATCCTGGAGCATCTCCTTATTTTCTGCGAGAAAGTACTTGCCACCAGTCATATCAGCTATTCGCTGAAGTGACCTTTCATCAAGATCACTTCCGCTTGATCCAGGAATTCCAATCCCAAGAGTATAAATCATAATGGAATCCTCCTTCGCTAATTCGGCCGCATCGAGGGGTAAAATATCGGTCCCAGAATCCACCCCATCAGTCAATAGTAGCATCACTTTGCTTTGAATCGTATCACGCTGAAAAAGATCTGCACCTTTAGTAATTGCCTTTCCAATATTTGTCATTTGGCCAGCCATTCCCACATCTGCTTCTTCAAGTAATTGGTCAACGGTGGTGAGATCGGAGGTAAATGGCGCCTGGATATAGGCATTGGTTCCAAAAAAGATCAAGCCCATTCGATCTCCTTCTCTTCCCTGAATAAATTCATGCATGACCTCCTTTACAGCATCCCATCTCCTGACTCTCTCTCCTCCACTAATCCAATCTTTCTGAGCCATACTGAAAGAAATATCAGCCACAACGAGGAAACTTCGGGAGGTCTTTACCTTGTACTCAGGCTCACCGACTATTTGAGGTGATGATAATGCCGCAAGAATCAAGAACCAGCAAATCGATAGAACCAAAGCCCTAAGCCATCCCATTTTCTTAATCAAGGCCCCGCCTCTAGGCCTTTCTCCTGTGTAATGAATAGCCTTTTCGTAAGTAGGTAAATTCAGTGAAGAGGTCTTTCTTCTTAAGGGTGGAAATAACCAATAAACCAATAATGGCAGAGGAAGTAGGTAAAAGACCCACAGGTTCGCTATTTCAAAGTTCTCAGGCATGCCTTTTTACCCATTCCCGGGAATTTTGGAAAATTTGATTCCTCGTTTCTTTATCAATCTCCTTGTTCTGATAAAGATAGGCCTCGACCTTTGGGCTTAGAGCTTTCCAATTGATATCAGGAACTGAAGAGTCAAGAAAGTTTATCCAAACTTTCCCATTCAATTGTGCAACTTCTTCTCTTCCATAGGTGGCGATAGCCACTTTTTTCAATAATAAAAAAGCCTGCGAAACATCTCCCGAACCTTCAGCAGAATTGAGCGCTTTAATGGCATCTCTTCTGTAAGCGGTTCTTTTAAAATAGGCCCAGTATCGCCATAAACCTATAAGAAAAAGAAGGATCAATACCCCAAATAGAATGGGCCATCCAGGAGTTTCAATAGAAAATGATACTGCTTCTGGTTCGAATAAAACCGCCTCAGCCAAATCTGCTTTTACTTGCGTACTATCACCTTGAAATTTGGTCATCTCAGCTTCATTCCAAGTAATTCTTTCAATTGCTCATCTACCGGCAAAACAGTATCCACCTCTAATACAGGTACTCTGTGCCTTTTCATCTTCTGTTGGAAATCACCCAGATCATCAGAAAAACCTTTAGAAAATCTATCGCGGATTTCTGATCTCTTACCTTCAACTCGGATTTGCTGTTTCTCAGAACCGGCAACAAAATTGACATCCGGAATCTCTTTCTCTAAAGGGTCTGTAACCTTGGCAAGAATCACATCATTATGCTGAGCCATCTGAGAGATAAATTTGACAACCTTAGGTGAGTATCGTATGAAATCCGAAATCACAATGATCAGAAAGTCATGAGAAACTATATTTCGGACCTTCTGAGTAATGTCCTTCAATCTATCTTCAAAATCACCCGGCTCAGTATTACCCAGCTCTTTGTTCTTTTGAACAAGCTTTTCCAGAAATCTAAGTATGTTCTTCCGGTCTCTTTTCGGGTAAACTATATC
Source organism: uncultured Limnohabitans sp. (assembly GCA_964562785.1). Classification (GTDB taxonomy): domain Bacteria; phylum Bacteroidota; class Bacteroidia; order Cytophagales; family Cyclobacteriaceae; genus Algoriphagus. Next base: position 6,810 of record CAZLUY010000032.1, read on the forward strand.
CATGTCGGTCTCGGAGAATACAATTCCTCCTACGCGATCACCTTCTTTCAAAATTCTAAAGGCGGCCAATGCAGCCAATTCCGCTGCAACAACGGATTTCATTCTCTTCTGAGAGCCAAAAAACATGGTCTTGGATTGATCAACCACAATGAGAGCTGGTTTCTCCTTTTCTTCACTGTAAACTCTCGAATGAGTCACCTGAGTCCTGGCAGTAACTTTCCAATCAATGGTTCGGATATCATCTCCTTTCTCATAATTTCTTACCTCTTCGAAATCCAACCCACGGCCTCTCAATTTAGAGGCATGTTTTCCACCAAGCACCGAACTGACTCGTTGCTTACTAGCTCGGAAACTCAAACGTTTCGCTAATGGCTCCATGGCCAAAAGCGCTCGAAGTGAGGTGAAAATATGCTCTTCAGAATTATTCATTGAACCACCTAAATCAACCAATAACAGCTACCTGCTTTAAGATTTCATCCAAAACCTGATCAGGATTTATTCCATCTGCATTTGCTTCATAGCTCAAAATCAGACGATGTCTTAGGCAATCATGAACTACAGCCCTGATATTTTCGGGTGATACAAAATCCTGCCCCATCATCCATGCGTGGGTTCTTGAGGATCTGTCTAAGGCAATTGTTCCTCTCGGACTCGCTCCAAAGTCAATCCATGAGGCTAATTCTTCGCTGTACTTTGAAGGGTTCCGGGTAGCACTAATCAGGTCCACCATATATTTCTCCATGTTTTCAGAAACCGTAACCTTGGCTACCTCTTCCCGAGCGCTGAAAATCATATCAATTGCCAAGCGATCATTGCCCTCATTATTCGAAGAAACTTGCTCTGCTCTATTCAATCTCAAGATTTCTAGCTCAGCGCTATCATCTGGATAATCAATCATCACATGCATAAGAAAACGGTCCATTTGAGCTTCTGGTAGAGGATAGGTTCCCTCTTGCTCTACCGGGTTTTGAGTAGCCAAAACCATAAACAGGTCTTCCATTTTATAGGTCTTCCCTGCAACTGACACTTGCCGCTCTTCCATGGCCTCTAAAAGTGCAGATTGAACTTTGGCAGGAGAACGATTGATCTCATCTGCCAGAATGAGGTTATTGAAAATTGGGCCCTGCTGAAAAACAAACTTCTCCTCGAGCTCCGGCTGATAGATCTCCGTTCCAGTTATATCTGAAGGAAGTAGATCAGGCGTAAATTGAATTCGGCTTAGCCCACAATCAAGCTCTTTTGCCAGAGTTTTGATGGCTCTGGTTTTTGCCAATCCTGGAAGCCCTTCCAAAAGCATATTTCCATCCGCAATGAGAACCAGAATCAATCGCTCACACAATTGATCCTGCCCAATAATAGATGCGGACATTCGCTTTTTCAATTCATTTATTGATTCTAATGGAGTCATAAGTCAACTTTTTCAAGTCATATTAATTCTATGTATCCTTCAATATAAGGATTCATGTATTTAGAAATACTGCCATATAACCGATTCAAAAAATATTCTCACCATCTATTGAATTAGCACTCAGAGAATCCCTTTCCTGAATTATATTCATCCACCTAAATGAAAAAATCATGTCGATGAACTTTAGAAATCACATTTCAGCATTCTTATTAATTGCTGTTAGTCTCTTTTCCCTGACAGCTTTGGCTCAAAGTAGCTACCAGACTCCTCCCTCAGCAATCGTGGATTTGGTAGATACTCCACCAACCCCAAGTGTAAGTTTTACAAGTGATGGTGAGTGGATGATGATTCTTTCCAGACCAGGATATGTAGGAATTGAAGATCTATCCAGTCCTGAGCTTAGAATCGCCGGAACCAGAATTAATCCTCAGACTTCCGGCTCAAGTCGTCAGCGCTATTTCAATGACATCACTTTTAAAAAGACTCGAAGCGGGGAAGAACAAAAAGTGACCGGAATTCCAGAGTTTCCGAAACTGGGTGGTTTCTCCCTTTCTATTGATGAAAAATATCTGGCATTTACTCAAACCGATGCAAATGGAATTAGTCTTTGGGTCGCTGATCTAAGCACATTCGAAGCCCGGCAGCTGACTGACCCACACCTCAATGGTGTACTCGGAACAGACGTAATTTGGCTTCCGGATAATTCTATCGTTTACCGAGCAGTAAATCCAAACCGTGGCGACTATCCTCAAAAAGCAGCTGCTCCTAGCGGACCAACCATTCAGGAAACGGATGGTGCAGCTGCGGTTACCAGAACTTATCAAGACCTTCTGAAAAATACGTACGATGAGGAGCTATTCGCATATTTCATGGACAGCCAACTCATGAAGGTGACACTTGATGGTGAAAGTAAAACCATGGGCAAGCCTGGAATGATCAGAAGTCTTAACAGTTCTCCTGATGGCAAATACCTGATGACAAGAACTATCCAAATGCCATTTTCTTACCTGGTTCCAGCCAGCCGATTCCCATATCAGGTTGAAATTCTATCTTCTTCTGATGGGTCATTAGTAAAAATGGTCGCAGATATTCCTTTGGATGAAGTAAGACCAAAAGGATTTGATGCAACGGTAGAAGGACCACGAAGCATGAACTGGAGAGCAGACAAGCCAGCAACTCTTTATTGGGTAGAAGCTCAGGACGGTGGTGATCCAAAGGTAGAAATGGAAGAACGAGAAATCGTTTACACATTAGATGCCCCGTTCACCGGAAGCAAGGCAAAACTGGCTACAACAAGCCTGCGCTTTGGCGGAATCGCATGGTCTGACGATGACTTTGCTATACTAAATGAAAGATGGTGGGCAACTCGTGAAGAGAAGAGAAGTGTGATTCAACCTTCTAATCCTGAAGCTGGGAAGAAAGTAATCATAGACAGATTATACTCTGACATTTACAATGACCCTGGATCACCAGTTTTCAAGGATAATGAATACGGAAGATCAGTATTGATGCGTGATAAGGATCTTGTTTACATGACGTCCGAAGGAGGAAGCCCTGAGGGAAGTATGCCTTTCATGTCAGCTTTCAATACAAAAACCGGAGAGCAGGAAATCCTGTGGAGGTCTCAAGCTCCATTTTATGAGAGAATAGTAAAGGTTCTTGATCTCAAAGGTGGGGAATTCATCAGTCTCAAAGAAGGTACAGACACCCAGCCAAATTACTGGATGGTGAATACCCGTAAGAGAATCGCTCCTATGCAAATCACCGAGTTCCCAGATCCATATGCCGGTATTAAAGGTGTAAAAAAGGAGTTGGTTACTTACAAGAGAAAGGATGGCTTAGATCTTTCAGCAGTGATTTACACACCAGAAGGCTATGACCCTGATAGAGACGGACCACTTCCCGTTTTGATGTGGGCCTATCCAAGAGAATATAAGTCTGCCGCTGTAGCATCTCAGGTTCGAGGTTCTAAGTATAGATTCACCAGGCTAAGCTGGGGATCTCCAATTTACTGGGTGACTCAGGGTTATGCAGTAATGGACAGGACTGAAATGCCAATTGTTGGTGAAGGAGATAAGGAGCCAAATGATGTCTTTGTGGAGCAATTGGTAAGTAATGCAGAAGCAGCCATTGACTATATCGTGGACAGAGGTATTGGAGATAGAGATCGAATTGGCGTTGGAGGGCACTCCTATGGAGCATTTATGACAGCAAACCTTTTGTCTCATTCTGATCTATTTGCCGCGGGCATTGCCAGATCAGGTGCCTATAATAGAACCTTAACTCCTTTTGGTTTCCAAAGAGAAGAGAGAACCTTCTGGGAAGCACCCGATATTTACTTCACAATGAGTCCATTTATGCATGCTCACAAGGTGAAGGAGCCAATTCTTTTGATCCACGGCGAAGCAGATAATAATTCAGGGACATTCCCTATTCAATCAGAGCGCTATTATGCTGCATTGAAAGGAAATGGGGGCACAGCAAGGCTAGTGTTTCTTCCAAATGAAAGCCATGGATATGCCTCCAGAGAATCCATACTTCACACTCTTTGGGAGATGGATACTTGGCTGGAAAAATATGTCAAGAACAAAAATCAGCTCGAAGAGAAAAAATAAGCCAAAATAGATTTCAATACTTCACGTTGAATTCCTAGAGCTTATCTTTGATCTATGCGGCTAATCAGAAATACATTCATTTTGGGACTCCTTTTCTGTACTTTTTCCTGTGCAGAAAAGGAGGTTCCAAACCCTGATCTCCAATACACTTTAATCCTGGAAAACACCCTCACCCAAAGTGTAGACGTTTACTATCGCTTGCAATCGGAGATTGGAGAAGATTTCGTTTTAGGAACCACGGCCATCTCTGGTTCTGAAGGTCAAATTGAAGAGCTTGTAATTGGAGAAGCTTATCTTTTGAGAATGGTAAATTCTGGCCGACCAATTTCGGAATTCTTCGATGAGAGAGCCATTGCCAATGTAGATTCTGAGCAAACCGAGCTCAGGATTCAGATTCAAGAGTAATCAAAAGCGCTTGGCAACTCCAAAGCCGAGTGAGAGAGTATCGTATATATCCCATCTGATATCATGAGATGCAAGGGCAAAAAATTCCCAGCCTTTGCCCATTTCTGCGCCGTATTCGAGGGATATTCTATTAATCACAAAGGTTTCGGAACCAGCAAATTCTGCTCCCATGCCTGCACCTATTAGAAAGTGTTTGCCCAACTTGTAGCCTAACATGACTGCGGGTGCAATCGGCACATCTCTTTCAACTACTTCATTGTCCTCCGAGGCTTCTAGAAAAATAGTCTCAAAAATGATGTCTGTATGTAAACCAATCCCGAGTCGCTCTCCTAAATAATAGTTTATATCAAAAGCCATCATTGGAACATAGGAGGCAAGTTCTTCTCCATCCACATCTTTAGCTCCATAGAGATAAGTATGACCCAATACTATGGCTGCACTAAATCTTCCTTCTTCAAACTCAGCCTCTGACGATTCTCCTCCCTCTTCAATCTCTTCTTGAGCAAACACTGCTAAGGGCAGCAAAATCATGATAATCAAAAAATACTTTTTCATAATCCGCACCAATGAAGTCAAAAGTTAAGCCACTTTTAAAACAAAAAAAATAGCGCACTCAGGAAGTGCGCCATTTCAATAAACAACCTCATTCTTAATTTTTAGTCACTTGTGGTAGCAACACTTTGGTTACCCAGTTGAAATTTGGTTCGATTTCGGCAGCCTTGGAAAATACTTCTTGGGCTTCAAGCTCTCTGCCCATTTCATTCAGAATAATCCCTTCCCATGCTAGGTTATCCAGGTACATCCAGTTGTCTGAAGTATCAGATTTCTCAAAGCCTTGCGTGCTTTTTTGGAATAAGCTTAAGGCTTTATCCACATCTCCACCCCACATGGAAGGAGTGAAATATTTGTTAGACGCTAGCATCTTTAAAACAATTGGGGAATCAGGGTTCATTTCATAAGCCTCATTCAAAAGTCTAGTTCCTTTTGGGCCCAGAGTCATCCCTTTCCAGGGACTATAGGCCATTTTGTAGCCAAGCAAACCAGAAAGCAATGCTTTTGCATCAGCTCCGTATTTTTCCGAATTGGCTAGATTTTCTAACCGCTCTTCGCAGTTATCCACATAGTCATCGAAAAGATCTTCATCCTGGTCTTTCATACTGATATTGAGTAAACCAAACTCAGTTTGAGCCAAATTGAAAAGGTTATCCACACTCGGATTATCAGTGTAAAGTTTATTGGCCAAAGCCACATTCTGCTTCCAATTTTCCTTATCAGTACTCAGATAAGCCTTGTAATTTGCCTTCATCAAATCTTGAGAAGAGTTCATCGCCATAGTTATTAGGACGATTGGTAGGATCATAAATTTCATGTTCGTATTCATGGTATAAATTGGTTTAAATTATAAACTAAAATTTCAAAATTTTTTACTCGATGTATTTCTTCAAATTTTCCACGTAGGACTCAAAAGCTGATACTCCCTTCTGCGTAATTTTGCATGTTGTCAGAGGCCTTTTTCCTCTAAAGGATTTGGTTATCTCTATGTAGCCTGCCTTATCCAGTTTGTCCAACTGCACACTTAAATTTCCTGCAGTGGACTGAGTTTGCTCCTTCAGGAAAGTGAATTCAGCTTCATCCACGCCTATCAAAAGAGACATGACTGCCAGTCTCAGCTGAGAATGTAAAAGCGGATCTAATGGACTAAAAGGGCTCAATTTATCCTCGTTTTAATGAATAACCTGGTACCAGATAACCTATGACTATCGCAATTCCAGCAACCAAATATTGCTCAGTAATCGGAAGAAAGAAGGAGACTAGAGCTGCTGCCATAAGAAAGATTCCGCCAAACTTAATGAGTTTAACTTTCACCATCGCTCCGGTAGTAAAAATCCCAATGGCCGCCAAAATCAGAATGATTGGATTTTGGTAGAAATTTAGCTGCGGCATAAAAGCCAGAACTATAATAATTCCGACGAAAACCATTATCCAAAGTTGATTCAGGACGCTATCCAAATGGGTTTTTACTCCAGTTTGTCTTGGTTTCTTCACTCCATGCCAAATGCTGAGACCTACTACAGGCATCAATGCAAGCCAAACTATATAGGGTGTCTCATATCCTGCCTTTGTCAAAATGTAATGTCCAAAATTACAAAGTGATATAGCCCAACCCCATAACAACATTTGGAAACCACCATCTCCGCCAGCTGTCTTTTTGGCTTTGCTAATCATTTGTGTGATTAGCTCTAAGGATTCTTTACTTGTCAGTTCTTTTTCCATTTTCTTATACTTTAGAATTACCAACGAGACAAATATAAAATGGTTTATTTTATAAACCTATTTATTTTCAACTATTATTGTTGGGAGCACAGGAAATAGCTCTATTTTTTGGCTATATTGCTTCTAAAGCCCCATTTACTATGAAAAATATTTTTTCCGAAGAAGTGACAAATGAGCTTATTTCTCGAGTTGAAAGCCTCAAAATCGATACAAAGCCAGGTTGGGGTAAAATGTCTGTAGATCAAATGCTAGCTCATGTCAATGTAGCCTATGAGATGGCTTATACGGATAAGCATCCTCCACAAAATGCGATTGTTCGCTTCCTCTTAAAGACCTTTGTGAAGAAGGGTGTGGTCAATGAGGTTCCTTATAAAAAGAATACCAGAACCGCACCCGCATTTTTAATTCATGATGCGCGCAATTTCAAGGAAGAGAAAAAAAGACTTATTGATTTTCTAAAAAAGACCAATGAATTAGGACAAGATCATTTCGAAGGGAAGCCCTCCCCTTCCTTTGGACCGATGACATCGGGCGAGTGGAATAATCTTTTTTACAAACACCTTGATCACCATTTGACTCAGTTTGGGGTATGATGGAAGCAGCATTCCCTAGAAAAAAAGGCATAACTCTTTTTCAACTTTCCCTGCTACTGTTAATTAGCTTACTAGCACTTGGGTGCGGATCCAATTCTACTAAGAATAAAGTATTAGATGAGGAGTCAATTGATCCCACAAACGACTCTAGCCCAATTGCTCAAGGCGACAATTCTCGTGTTTCCCTTGATTGGGCAGGAACCTATAAAGGCACAATTCCGTGCGCTAGCTGCGAAGGAATAGAAACCATGCTTACTCTCAATTCAGATGCAACATACCTGCTGAAGACTCACTATCTGGGAAGGAATGATGATTTGGAACAAGAAATGTCTGGTAAATTCGATTGGGATGATTCGGGTTCTATGATTACTCTACAAAACCTAGAAGGAATCCCCGGCATGTACAAGGTTGGCGAAAACCAGCTTTGGCATTTAGACGATAGTGGCCAACGAATTACAGGTGATTTAGC
>CAZLUY010000033.1:0-2014 GCA_964562785.1 uncultured Limnohabitans sp.
TAACTGGTTACTTTAGAAAATTTGAAGGAGCAGCAGAATCTACTTCAGATGATTTTGAAGGAGCAAAGGTTTCTTTCGCAGCTGATATTGACAGCATTGACACCAATCAAGCGGATAGAGATGGACACTTGAAGTCTCCAGACTTTTTTGACGCTGCTAATTTCCCTCAACTCTCTTTCGATGGAACTGTAAGAAATAATGGGGGAGATTACTCTCTTGTAGGTAACCTTTCTCTAAGAGGAACTACCAAAGAAGTAGAATTGGATGTGGACTTCGGTGGAGTAGCCGCAGATCCTTATGGTCAGACCAAGGCAGGCTTTGAAATCGAGGGTAAAATCAATAGAAAAGATTTCGGGCTATCCTGGTCGGCTGTTACTGAAGCTGGTAATGTCGTGGTAAGTGATCAGGTGAGATTGCTGCTCAGCGTGCAGCTGGTGAAACAGGTGGAAGAAACAGTCACTGCTTAATTATCAGGCCACCTTCGGGTGGCCTTTTTCGACTTTAACCTTTTAACTCAAACAAAATGGAAGCTTTAATCAAAGGAATACATCACGTAACAGCCATTGCGGGAAACGCACAGGCCAATATAGATTTCTACACCGGAGTATTGGGATTAAGACTAGTCAAGAAGACCATCAATTTCGATGCTCCAGATGTTTATCACTTTTACTTTGGAGATGAGCAAGGTGCTCCTGGCACCATCTTCACCACCTTCCCTTTTACTGGTGCCAGAAAAGGTGCCAAGGGGACGGGAGAAATGACCTTCACAGCCTTTTCCATTCCAGAGGCTTCTTTTGATTATTGGAAGGAGCGATTGAAGAAATTTGGTGTGGTCATCTCAGATGACCTGACTCGCTTTGGCAAAAAACTGATTCGATTTGAGGATCACGATGGTATGGGCCTAGAGTTAGTCGCTAATTCTGAGGATGAGCGAAGCGGCTGGACTTATGGTCAGGTTCCTGTAGATCACTCGATCCGAGGGTTCTACGGAGCAACACTCTATTTAAGAGAAAAGGAAGGCACTGCAGAACTGCTCACCAGACATATGAACTACCAATTCCTGGGTGAAGAGGAAGGAAGATTTAGATATGGTACAAAAGGGAAGCCTGGAGATATCGTGGATATCGTGGTAAATCCTGATGCCCCGAGAGGACAGCAAAGTGCGGGTACGGTTCATCACCTGGCTTTTCGAACAGAAAATGCCGAAACGCAGTTACAAATCCAGAAACTTCTCTGGGACAATGGATACCAGACCACTGAGGTGAAGGATAGAAATTATTTCACGTCCATTTACTTCAGGTCACCTGGAGGTGTGCTATTTGAAATAGCTACCGACGAACCTGGTTTTGCCATCGATGAGGACGAAGCACACTTAGGTGAATTGTTGAAATTACCTGAGTGGGCAGAGCCAAGCCGAGAGAGGATAGAATCACAATTACCAAACGTAGAGTTAAAAACTGAGAATTATGCTTAATGTGTTTTATGAAGGACAGCCTTTGGAGAGTGCCAGTAAAGTAGCGATCATGATTCATGGTCGTGGAGCGACGGTATCAAGTATTCTTTCCTTAAGAGACTATCTAAATCTCGAGGGCTTTGCCTTGATATTGCCTCAAGCCAATAATAATACATGGTACCCATACAGTTTCATGGCACCGAATGAAGCCAATGAGCCTGCACTTTCGGAGGCTATCCATGAGATAGATGAAATCGTAGCGGATTTATATTCCAAAGGGTTTACAAGCGAGCAGATTTATTTCATTGGATTCTCTCAGGGTGCATGTTTGGCATTGGAGTATCCTTCTAGAAATGGGAAGAAATACGGTGGAATAATCGCATTCACCGGAGGATTGATTGGAGAAGAATTGGATCCTTCAAAATATACCGGGGATTTCAACGGGACCCAGATTTTCATAGGAAGTAGTGAAGAAGATATGCATGTGCCGCTTAGTCGAATCAATGGCTCCGTTACGAGCCTGAGAGATCAGGGAGCGGATGTACACTTGTTGACTTTCGA
>CAZLUY010000034.1:0-9635 GCA_964562785.1 uncultured Limnohabitans sp.
AAGTTGGGTTAGATAGAATGGATAGTCACCTGACAAGCCCATATACTTGGTGTTAAGACAAGTTGAGTGAGCAGAATAGGTCAAAAAGGTGGCTTTCTCCCCAGATTCCTTAGTGAGAATCACCTGTCTCAAATATGGGTCATAGGGTCCGTCTTTAACAAACCGGTTAGCTACCCATTCAGTACCATCTGATTTTCTATAACTAAGATGGGTAGACGATTCTTTAGAAATGGCTTTGGTTAAAGCTTCCAGGCTTTGCTGAGAAATCATATCCACGATTTCTTGATCAAAACCTCCAAAGGCCGCCACCCCCAAAACACCAGGCATATATCCTCCAAGCCCAGAATGAGTATGAGTCGCTGTAAAGATTAATTGATCAATTTCTAATCCGGCTGATTTTACCTTTTCTCTTACAGCATTTGCCAAAGCAGGATGGACTATCAAAAGCTCAAAATTTATCCAGGCGACTCTTTGTTCCCCATTGAAAAGGCTAATGACTTTTACATAGCTACTGTCAGCCACAAATTCATAGGCACCACGAGGGGCATAGCCTACAAGGTTAGCCGGAGCACCTGGGGTCATATTGGTCTTGGCCCAGCCAGCTTCCCATTTGATTCCCAGGGATGACTCTAATTGTAATTCTGCGAGATTAGCTAGGGTGGATTTATAAAACTCTTGATCCTGAATAGGAGACCTATCTACTGTGGTGAGAAGTATGGAAGCCAAAACAAAAAGCACTGATAAAATCCCAAGTAGGATGATCAGTGCTTTTGTCATGAAGGGTTTCCCTTTCATAAATTAATACTCAAAGGTTCCGTGCTCACTTTTGATGGTAACCTTCTTTCCCTCGTGAGGCTCTACACGTCCAATAATTTTAGCTTCCACCTCGTAGGATTCGGCAATGTCCATGATTTCCTCTGCATGCCTTTCATCCAAGTAGAGCTCCATTCTATGGCCCATATTGAAAACCTTATACATCTCTTTCCAATCGGTTCCACTTTCCTCCTGAATGATCTTGAATAGAGGAGGAGTTTCAAACATGTTGTCTTTAATGACATGAACTCCATCTACAAAGTGAAGAACCTTGGTCTGTGCCCCACCACTGCAATGAACCAGACCATGGATATGCCTTCTCATATAATTGAGTGCATCAACCATGATAGGAGCATAAGTTCTGGTAGGCGATAGTACCAACTTTCCAATATCTAATGGAGAGCCTGGAGCTGGATCAGTAAGGTTATATTTTCCTGTATATACCAAGTCATCTGGTACGCCTGGGTCAAAGCTTTCAGGGTATTTTGTCTTTAGTACTTTATTGAACACATCATGCCTGGCTGATGTAAGCCCATTACTTCCCATTCCGCCATTGTATTCAGTTTCATATTTTGACTGGCCATAAGAGGCAAGTCCCACTACCACGTCGCCAGGCTGGATCTGATCGTTTGAAATAACATGATCTCTTCGCATTCTACAGGTAACCGTACTATCCACAATCACCGTCCTCACAAGATCACCAACATCCGCAGTCTCTCCACCTGTCAAGACCGCATGAACGCCATTGTCTCTAAGGGTCTGTAGAACTTCTTCTGTTCCTTCGATGAGGGCTTTCACAACCTCACCTGGGATAAGATTCTTATTCCTGCCTATGGTGGAAGAAACGAGAATATTATTTGAAGCACCGACACAAAGCAGGTCATCAATATTCATGATGATGGCATCCTGAGCTATGCCCTTCCAAACACTGATGTCTCCGGTTTCCTTCCAATAGAGATAGGCCAGGGAGGATTTTGTCCCAGCACCGTCCGCATGCATGACATTGCAGAATTCGGGATCATTACCCAGAGTGTCTTCGACTACTTTACAAAATGCTTTTGGGAAAAGGCCTTTGTCCAGATTTGAGATTGCCTTGTGTACGTCTTCCTTTGAAGCTGATACACCACGTTGCATGTAGCGTTCGTTCATATGAATGAGGAGATGTTTATGCTTGTTGTCAAAGTTAAGTATTATCCTCGAACGGGATAAAAAAATCCCTTTGATTAGCTACATCAAAGGGATTCATTTTTTAGTCTTCGTCTATCTGGATAACCTTGAATTCGGTTCTTCGATTGACCTGATGCTCTTCTTCTGTTTGGGCATTTTCTATAATCAACTGGCGTTTACCATATCCCTTGGCTACCAGGCGGTCTTCTGCGATTCCCTGAGAAACGATGTAGTCAACAGCGGATTGTGCTCTTCGCTGAGTCAGATCGTCGTTATAGGCATCCGTTGCTCTATCATCCGCATGTGAGCTGAGCTCTATTCGGATGGTAGGATTATCCTTAAGAATCTGAACCAGTTTATCCAGTTCGATAGCTGCATCTGGTCGTATATCGGCCTTGTCCAAATCATAGTAGATATTTTCCAAAATGATAGACTTATCCAAAATCAATTGATCCAGAACAATGGTGGTATCCAATGTCACATTAGTCACATCTTGAATTAGCGTTGACGGATCAGGAGTTTTACCATTAGTCGTATAGGGTACAGACTTGGAGAAGTAACCATTCTTCGAAGCGATGATGGTGTAATTCTCCTCTGGTTCAAGTGTAAACCTGACCCTGCCGGAAGAATTGGAGAAGTTGCCATCCATTTGCTTGTTTTCAGAATCATACAAGACCACTCTTGCTTGATCCAAAACAGCATCGGGCTCTCCTGCTACTCGTTGCTTGGTAAATACATTTAGGAGGACATTAACGATTTTTGGTTTCGGAGTTTTGTCTTCGAAATAGTATATGTCATCGTCTCCGACTCCTCCTTCTCTATTGGAGGAGATAAACCCTTCTTTGGGGAAATTGGTGAAGTAGATTGCGAAATCGTCCTGCTTCGAGTTAAAGTTCGCACCAAGATTTTTGATTACCTGATTGCCAGACTCATCTAACTCAGCAACAAAGAGATCTAATTTTCCATACCCAGGATGTCCATCTGAAGAAAAGAAAAACTTATCATCAGGGCCAGGTCTTGGGAACAGTTCATTTCCAGGTGTATTCACATTAGGGCCAAGATTGACTGCGTTCCCAAAATCTCCATTCGCAAGTTTAGTGGCTTTATATAGGTCGATTCCCCCATAGCCTCCCGGCCTGTTAGAAGCAAAGAATAAAACCTCTCCATCGGGACTAAAAGCTGGTGTACTATTCCACCAGAATTCATCCTCATTCACTTCCATCCAAATCGGCTGGGTAAAACCAGATCCTCTGAAGTAGGAAGCAAATAGTGCCGTCTCAGGAAGATCTTTTGGGGATGTAGAATTTCCCCTGGCATAAATAATAGTGTTGCCATCAGGACTTATCGCGATCGCTGCCTGATTCAATCCTTCTTCATTTCGAAACTCAGGGAGCGCCTGAATCCCGTTTACATCTACTCTTAAGCCATCAGATCTAGTCCGGAAAAGCTTGGTGTAGGGCGATCCATCAGAAGAATATAATCCCGAGGCCTGACGCCCACTTGTGAAATAAAGGAAGTTTTCGCTTTCAATTGGGGCATAATCAGCTCCAGCTGTGTTTAATTCTTTATAGTTTACCAGCTCATGATTAGGCCAGTAATCTTCTATCCCTTCAGCCAAATTGATTGCCTCGATTTGCCTTTGCGTCTCAGCAAGGTAGACCTGATCAGAGGTATATTCTTTGGAGTTTTCAAAGGCTTCTTTTGCCTTCTCTAGTTCTTCATTTGCTTTATAGCCAAGACCTAATCTGTAGTAGGCTTCAAAGGTGGGCTCTTCAGCAACCAACTTTTCAAAGTATGGAACCGAAAGCTCAATACGATTTGAAAGCCTGTAACTTTCTGCTACTACCTGATTGGCCTCCAGGTTCTCTGGATCGTCTTCCAGGATTTGATTGAAAGTACTAATTGCATATTGATACTCACCTGAAAGAAACTGATCATTTCCTTTTTCTTGAAGGCTTTTACAGCCACTGACAAGCAAAAGAATAAGGAAGACCTGTCCGAAAAGAAGTTTTTTCATGTGGTGCTTTTGGTTCTAAGAGCTCGAATATTACTAATTAATTTGGAAAGTATTTGTTTAACCAGCTATCCCTAATGGGAATCCAAAGAGCCTCCAAATCCTTTTTATTTTTTATGTGAGGGTTTATCACAAGAGAATCGCACTGCACACCAGAGTTGGCCAATGCAGATTTGATACCAAGAGCTGGTAAAACTTCAATATCTCTTTTATTTGACTTGATACTGACCTTTCCCTGATCGCGAAGATTTATCTGCAGATCATGCTCTAACTCTTGCAGTACCCTTACTGAGCTGTCAATAGAGCATCCACTTGCACCCAGATTACTTTCATCCACTGCAAGGACAATGATCTGGCTATCCAACACCTTATATGAAGTAGGCATAAACGTGCCATGAGTATTCCAGTTTTCACAAAAGCTTTGTAAGCGCTGATTTATTTGACTTTGCTCGGCAGATTCTAACTTCCTGTTGGACTGATATACCCAGACGCGGGAGCTAGCTGGCATTTGATCAAATTCGAGATACATGGTGATAAATTTTAGGCAAAGAAAAACCCTTTCTACCTAACGGCAAAAAGGGTCAAATTGATTCAATTCAGGAATTTCAAATTCCCATATCTTTTGCGATCATTTCTGCCAGATCCATAACCTTGACATCTGCCTCTTTTTCTTTGTTTTTAACCCCGTCGGTCATCATGGTTAAACAGAATGGGCAGCCCACAGCTATGGCATCGGCACCTGTGGCTAAGGCCTCTTCGGTTCGCTCAATATTGATATCCTTTTTACCTGGCTCAGGTTCCTTAAACATCTGAGCACCTCCAGCCCCACAGCACAAGCCCTTCGTACGGCATCTTTTCATTTCTACCAATTCTACGTCCAAGGCCTTTATTACTTCTCTTGGCGCTTCATACACATCATTCGCTCTACCCAGGTAGCAGGAATCATGGAAGGTGATTTTCTTTCCTTTGAATTCTCCTCCTCCCTTGAGAGCGACCTTGCCCTCATTGATCAACTGTTGTAAAAATTGAGAATGATGGATTACCTCATAATTTCCACCAAGTGCAGGGTATTCATTTTTTATGGTATTAAAGCAGTGAGGACAGGCTGTTACCACCTTCTTTACTTCGTAGCCATTCATTACCTGGATATTTGCAACGGCTTGCATCTGGAAGAGGAACTCGTTCCCTGATCGACGTGCGGGATCTCCAGTACAAGCTTCCTCTGGACCCAAAACGGCAAAACTTACACCCACTTTATTTAGGATTTTCACGAATGCCTGGGTCACGGCCTTATAACGGTCATCAAATGATCCGGCACAACCCACCCAGAATAAAACTTCTGGCGTTTCGCCCTTGGAGGCCATTTCGGCCATTGTTGGTACTTGATATGTTGACATATTTATTTCTATATCTGGGTTTAATCCATTTCTTTTTCTTTTACTGTTTCAGCCCAGTTGAATCTATCTTGGGGGCTGAATTTCCATGGAGAGAAACTTGTTTCCATGTTTTGGAACATCGCATTCCACTGTGCTGGGGTACCTGATTCTTCCATGGCGACATATCGTCTCATATTCAGTATGATGGAAAGCGGATCTATATTCACCGGACAGGCTTCTACACAGGCATTACAACTTGTGCAAGCATTAAGCTCTTCTTTTGTGATATAATCTCCCAAAAGAGATTTTCCATCTTCAAGACCAGGTCCACCAGCATCTATGCTTTTCCCTACTTCTTCAGCTCGATCTCGCACGTCCATCATGATTTTTCTGGGTGACAGCTTCTTGCCAGTAAGATTGGCGGGACATTCACTGGTGCATCGTCCGCACTCTGTACATGAATAGGCATTCATAACATTTACCCAGGTCAGATCATTTACATCCTTCGCCCCGAATCTTGGGATTTCAGCCGGTGGTTCTGAAGGGTTTTCAGTGGGGATACCTAGCATCATATTCACCTCGTTTGTCACTTCAGGCATATTGACCATTTCACCTTTTGGTTGAAGGTTGGAGTACCAAGTGTTTGGGAAAGCCAGGAAAATATGCAGGTGCTTTGAGTAAGTGACATATACTGCAAAGGCCAGAATCCCGGCAATGTGGAACCACCAGGCAGACCTTTCAATCACTACCAAGGTATCGTTGCTCATACCTTCAAATATTGGTTGAATCAGGCTACTGAAGAAGAGGGTTCCAAGAGCGATATAATGCTCATCTCCACGATTTGCTAAAATTTGATCCGTGGCATTCATGGTGAGAATTGCCATCATCAAAATTATCTCGATGACAAGGATTAGGTTGGCATCCATCGTTGGCCAGCCTTTCATCTCTGGTTTTGTGAATCGCTCTACCTTGCTGACATTTCTTCTGGTCAAGAAAACCACGCATGCTAAAAGAACAGCCACTGCAAGGAATTCGAAAATATTCATCGCTACCGTGTAGAATCCTCCAAGCAAAGGAGCGAATACCCGGTGTGTCCCAAGCAGACCGTCAATGATAAATTCAAGGACCTCCAGATTGATCACTACAAATCCTACATATATAAGGAGGTGAAGGAAAGCCGGTAAAAACCTTTTGAACATTTTCTGCTGACCAAAGGCCACAAGAAGCATGGTTTGCCAGCGGGCATCGGGCTGATCATTTCTGGTCTCAGCTTTACCAAGCATGATGTTTCTTCTTAGAAACTTCACTCGTTTTGAAATAATGAAACCCGCTACGGCGAGAATCAGGACAAATAAAATTTGAGGTAAATAGCTCATGTAGATGAAGTTGTCGTCTTACCTGTGAACGATTTTTAATTTTTTTCTAAAATGGTTTGCTTCAAAATCCCAATTACCTACCTTTGCATCACTTTACGGTGATGTAGCTCAGTTGGTAGAGCATCGGACTGAAAATCCGTGAGTCGGTGGTTCGAATCCACTCATCACCACCAGCCTCGATCGAATAATTTCGTTTCGGGGCTTTTTTTATGCTCAGACTCAAATAAGTAAAGTTCATTGGGTGTTTTTGAAGCAGTGCAAAGTAATAAATACTCGGCATGCATACTATTTTTGGTTTAATTTAAATTCGTTCTAAAACTTTAACTTAAGCCTTGTCAAGGGACTTCACTAGAACCAAATCACCTCTTGATGGTTTGCTGGAAATTTTTTTTTGAGCAAAGTGTAACATTCTTGAAACCTATGCATCATCCATTCGAATGAGTTCATTTTTTGAAGCAGATATCTGGTCCCACAGGGGTAAGCTATTCCGACTCGTCTTTTTCTGGGTGAAGGATAAAGCTTTAGCTGAGGATTTGCTTCAAAATGTGTTTGAGAAAGCCATAACCAATGAAAAGGAATTGGCAAATCATCCAAACCCTGTTGGATGGCTGATGCGGACACTAAAAAATGAAACGCTCATGCATTTCAGACAATCGAAAAGGTTTGAAGCGCTCGATGATATGGACCAGGTCATGGAGATTCAGACGGAATCGAATGAAGTAGATGCAAAAATGAATATGGTAATGAGGTTTCTTCAGGATCTCCCGGAAAAGCAAAGGGAAATCTTTCAGCTGAGGGAAGTCGAAGGACTCACTTACGAAGAAATCGGCTCCTATTTGGAGCTATCACAAGAACAGGTCAAGGTGAACCTTCATCGGGCCAGAAAAAGGATAAGGACTAGAATTTTAGAATTAAGTCAATGAAAAAGGAAGAACGCATAGAGCAATTACTCGAGAAATACTGGGAGGCAGAAACGTCGCTTCAGGAAGAAGAGGAGTTGAAAGGACTGCTAAAGGAATCTGAGGGTTACGAAGCAGAAAAGGCGCTCTTTTCAGGTCTTGACGAGTGGAGTCTTCAGGAACCAGAACTGGAGAAGCCTAAGGAGACTAAAGTTAGACGTCTTACTCCAGTTTGGCTCAATTGGGCGGCCTCTGTTCTTGTGTTGATCAGTAGTGTTTGGATTTGGCAGGAAGTAGAACAACAGAAAGCCGAAGAAGAAGCCTACCAGGAAGTAATGATGGCCTTATCCATGTTCCAAACGAATTATGCTAAAGGGAAAGCAAACCTTGAGCAAATGGAAGAATTGAAATATTTAAAAACGACCAATGACATCTTTGGTCAAAGCAAAATGAAATAATCATGAAACTATTACGACTAATACCGCTATTATTTTTCGCCATGGTGTTCCAGGCCAAGGCTCAGGATGATGCAATTGAGAAGTTCTTTTCTCAGTATACAGAAGACGATCGGTTTTCCAGAGTTTACATCTCTGCTAAAATGATGCAGATGGCCGGAGGTTTTCTTCGGGGCAATGCAGATGATGCTGAGGCCGAGGATGTGGGTGATGTGCTGACCAAGATCGATGGCATCAGAATACTTAGCTCCAGCGAAGTAGATGGCATGGAGTACTATGAAGATGCTCTAAGCACTTTGACTGCCAACAAGTACGAAGAGCTTATGGATGTGCAGGATAAGTCTTCCAAGCTAAAGTTTCTCGTTCGTGAAGAAGGTGGACTAGTAAAGGAGCTATTAATGATCTCGGGAGATAAGGAGGATTTCGCCTTGATGTCCATGCTCGGTTCATTTACTTACGCAGACCTGAACCTCCTGGCAGAGACCACCGAAATTCCAGGAATGGACGAGTATAGGAAGGGATCTAACCTTCCCTAAACCCAATCAATCAACCAAGAATCAAAAAAAACATTTAAGTATAAAATCATGAAAAATATTTTCTATTCACTAGCGCTAATTTTTACGGTGATCCTCACCGCTTGCGGTCAGACAAATCCTTATGAGGCTGTAAACGCTAAGCTTGGAATCAGCTCAACGGAACCTGAAGTGCTCTGGCCATTTGAGATGGAGGGTGTAACTGTGGAAGACATCTCTATTCAATATGAGGCCCCTTTCGAAGAAATAGGTTCGGATATCACGTTTGATTTCGGAGACTTTGAAACGGTGAAGAGTCAGGTTTTTGATATGACCAAGGTTGACCGTGATGATCTTCTTGAGGGCTTTGAGGCCGGAATCCCTGGAGGATTCAATGAAGACTTTAAGAGGGTCGCTGATGATAACTTTTGTTACCTCATCTCAAAAGAAGGCGCAGAAAGCGCAGAGGAAGTATACCTCCTTGTAGGGAATGCGGATACTGCTGAGCTGCTATATATGAAGTATGGAGAAAATGCTTCTGAATTGCATGAAAAAATTACTGTAGAATTATCTAACGCACTAAACTAAACCAACTGAAAAATGAAAAAGCTATTATTAACACTAGCAATGATTGGAGCAGTATTGACTGTTCAGGCACAGAGTAAAACTGTGCAAGCCATGTACGAGAAGTACAAGGATTATGAAGACTTCTTCCACCTGGAGATCGGTGGTAACTTCATGAATTTCGCTGAAGGTTTCAAAATTGATCTGGATGAAGACGATATGGCTACTGTTGCCAAGTCAGTCGAGAAACTTCATTTCTTCAGCCTTCCTGATGATGCTGATATCAACGCAGAAGAATATAAAGCGATGAGAAAGGGCCTTAAGAAGGAGAATTATGATCTACTGATGGAGGCCAATGAAAAGGACAGTGGAATAGTTGTCTATTCGAAAGGCGGCAAAAATATCTCTGACCTAGTGGTGTTGGTCAGCGATGAGGAAGGAGACCTCTTGGTATTCGAG
>CAZLUY010000035.1:0-2692 GCA_964562785.1 uncultured Limnohabitans sp.
TCATTTCAATTTGGAAAGCATATCCAATAAATCTGATTTTATCCAAATCAATGCCTAGTAGGACCTTTCTTTTATAGCATTTAAAACCTGCTGTTGCATCTTTTACCGGTAGGCCTGTAATGAATTTCACATAAACACTGGCAAAGTAGGACATCAAGACTCGACCTATCGGCCAGTTAACAACATTCACACCCGTAATATAGCGTGACCCAATGGCCAGGTCGTTCCCTTGGAGATGGCAAGCCTCGTGAAGCCGAATCAAATCACTTGGGTTATGGGAAAAGTCTGCGTCCATTTCAAAAATGTACTCATAACCTTGTTCGAGAGCCCATTTGAAACCTGTGATATAGGCTGTCCCAAGGCCCAGTTTTCCCTCTCTTTCTATGATATGTAGCCTGTCAGAATATTTTTCAGCTTCCTCTTTCACCACTGATCCAGTACCATCCGGCGAGCCATCATCTATGACTAGCAAGTGAAAATCACCATCTAAAGCCATGACAGTTTCAATCATGGAGTGGATATTTTCTACCTCATTATAGGTGGGGATTATGACGATTTTGTCCTTGTTCATCTCTGAGTGAAAATCAAAAGTAAGTTTTTAAAAGGTTTTTGATGAAATGCATTTAGAAATTTTAGGCATCATTACTTTTACGGCAAAGATTAAAATAAGGAAATGATTGCAATAGTCAGCTACGTGTCAAAAGGAAACTATGACCACAATACAGCAGATGAAAATCAAATCTTGAAAGAGATTCTTCAAGAGTTAGGGATAGAAAGTGAGTTGGTTCCTTGGTCTGACCCTAAAGTGAATTGGGCTAAATACTCATGTTTATTGATCAAATCAACTTGGGATTATTTTGATCATTATGAAGAGTTTAAGGAGTGGATAGCGAAGATTACAGCTTTAGGGATTCCTACTTTAAATAGCCTTGAGACTCTACTTTGGAATTCGAACAAAAACTACCTTTTTGATATCCAAGAAGCTGGCTTCAATGTCATTTCTGGTAGAACTGTTAAAGAAATTGATGATGTAAGAAGGGCTTCAGTTGAGATTAATTATCCCGAAGTAATTTTTAAACCTAAGGTTTCGGGTGGTGCGAAGAATACATTCAGGGTTAGGCAAAGTAATATTGAATCAGTCTTTACTTCTTTGGAACCCTTACTTGAGAAGGAGGAGTTTCTGATGCAACCTTATATTCCAGAGGTGGCTGAAGTAGGTGAGTATTCCCTGATTTTTTTTAATGGGCAATACTCACATGCTGTGTTAAAAGTTCCCGCTCAAGGTGATTTCCGTGTTCAGCATTACTTTGGAGGAACCATAAAGCAAATAGAACCTGATGTGGAAATGCTTTCTCAGGCTGAAGCCATTATTAAGGAGTTTGCAGTGGGAACCTTATACGCAAGAGTAGATGGAATTAAGAGAGGTGATGAGTTTCATTTGATGGAATTAGAGCTTATTGAGCCCTATTTATTCCTTGAAGAGGGTCTAAATGCTAAAGCGAATTATCAAAATGCTCTGAGCGCTAGATTGATATAAATAAAGGAACTCCTTAGCGCTCAAATGCAAGGGCATAAAAAAAAGGTCGTGCCATGGCACGACCTTTTTATGATCTCTTTTCGATCAATTCGCTTTATTGAAATTGGCACCTTCTCCGAATCTAAATCTAGCGGTGAATCCCCAGTTTCCAGTTTTAAAGTCAAAACCATCTGTGGTTCTAAAACCAGGTCGCCAGTCGATTCCGACAGTAATCGGGAAATTAAAGGCATATTCAGCACCGAAGTTACCGGCAATATCAAAATCAAAGTCGTTCTGGAAATAGAATTCAGGTCCTACACCTGTATAAAATTTGAGGCCTGCTGGGGTTCCAGAAAGTGACCACATCCAATCGAGGTATGAGGCAATTCCAAAACGGTCAAAATAAATCGCTGGATGCAATCTTGGTTTCCATCCAATGGGTACAGTGGCATCAATTGAGAATTCTCCACCAAATCTCAAACCTATCTCGGTGTTAGAAAGTGAAACTTTCTTTTCTTCTTGGGCATTCGCCTCTAACAATCCTACAGTGACAAGTAGGGTTAAAATCAGTACAAATTTTTTCATAAAACAATAATTTAGGTCGGTCTTAAATAGACTTTAGTTTCTTAAAACGAAGTTATGAATAGCGAAATAACTCCCAAGGGAAAAATCTATTTTTTTCTATTTAAAGCGCAACTTTACCGATTATAGGATTTAAAAACCATTGCTAATTTTGATTTGATGAAAATCAAATCTTAGTGGGAGGCTACAAACTTAGCCCTGTGACAAAGCTGAAAAGATAGATGGGGTCCGTGGTTTATGTTCTGACAGAAGCTTTACTTTATGGATAAATTATCCGCAAATTCCTTCTACGGAACGGGCAAAAAGACTCCCTTTTTGAGCTGCTAAAGTAATAAGGGCACAACCCTCAGATTCGCCCATTTGATTGAGACATACACCTTTCTGTGCCATTGCATCCCAGTGATTGGGATCTTGTCTTAATACACTATCAAAATCATCGATCGCCCATTCTAGATAACCTGCTCGCATAAGTGCGAAGCCGCGGTTATATAATCCAACTAGCTGATCAGGTTCTGATTTTAGATAGGTGTTGAATGCTGCAGCGGCGCCGAGGGCATCACCTTGAAAAGCCAATGTCATTCCAAGGTAAAAATT
>CAZLUY010000036.1:0-4925 GCA_964562785.1 uncultured Limnohabitans sp.
AAGATGATCAGTTGAGTCCATGATGAATTCCCAGCCCCTGAAGAATGATCCAAACTTAGAGCTGTTGCCGATAATATTCTTCACTCTCTTACCCTGGCCTGGGTCAGGGTTAATCCAAAGACTGGCACTAAATGGCTCAGATAGTTCATAGAAGCCAGTTTTATTCAGACTCACGTAATCATAGTCTTCGTCTAGAATCACTGCCTGACCGAATTTTCCATCTGTTAATTGAACTCCAAGAGTGGCTTCGGAGACTTTATTTTTGTCAAGGATATAGACTTCCTCGTATTCCTTTTTTTTCTTCTTCTTTTTGTTCGCCTTCTTAGTAGAGTCCACCTTCGCCTTTTCTTTAGCGCTAAGCATTTTGTATTCTTCTGCCTCCTCTTCAGCAAAAGGATTTTCTCTTTTCTTCTCCCTTTTAATTTTTTCATAGGAATCCAAGGGGAAGGTTTGCCCATCTGTGGGAGCCTTCATTTCGCCCAGCTCCGCAACATAATCTCGGATTGAGGCTTTTTCTATTTCACTCTTCTTCTCGGTAATAAGTTGATCCAAAGAGTCCAGCTTATTTCTTTGTTCATCGCTGTAAAGAAGTAGGGTTGGTGCTCTATTCAAATCGGTTGCTCCCAAACCATACTCATCAACACTATTGAAAAATGCTGATAGCTGGAAAAAATTCTTCTGACTTATTGGGTCAAACTTATGATCATGGCATCTGGCACAAGCCATAGTCAAACCTAGAAAAGCAGTGGCTGTTGTAGAGGTTCTTTCTGCCACATATTCCACTCTATATTCCTCGTCAATTGATCCGGCAGATGCCTCCATCGGATTGAGTCTGTAAAAGGCAGTTGCTAGTTTATCTTGATCGGTGGAATTTGGCAGCAAATCACCCGCGACCTGTTTAGTGATGAACTCGCTATGCGGAATGTTATCTTGAAAGGCCTGAATCACCCAGTCTCGATAAGGCCACATCTCTCTGTACCCATCAAAAGAAACTCCGTGTGAGTCAGAATACCGCGCCACATCCAGCCATTCCATAGCAAGTCGCTCAGCATGAGCCTCCGTTTTCAGCAATCTGTCAACTACTCTTTCATATGCCTTGGGAGAGTCATCCTTTAAAAAATCGTCGATCTCATCTATAGTAGGTGGTAATCCTGTCAAGTCCATAGCCACTCTCCTCAGGAGTCTTTCCTTGTCAGCCTTTGGACTTGGAGTCATTTCTCTCCTTTGAAGCTCCGTTTGTATGAAATTGTCGATAGGATTTTCTTGAACCCAATTTTCATCGGCTTCTGGAATTCCCGGCTTTTCCACCCCGATAAAGGACCAATGTTGTTTCCATTCTGCTCCTTGCTTAACCCACTTTACAATTATGGCAATTTCTTCTGGTGTCAAGGTCAAATTGGATTCCGGAGGCGGCATCACACTTTCTGGATCTAAAGAAACCATCCGATGAAAGGCTTCACTTCCTCCAAGACTCCCTTTTGAAAAAGCCCGCTTTCCCGAAGCTAATTTCATGAAGGCTTCCTTCTCAATGTCCAATCTTAAACCTGCCTTCCTGGAACCTTCATCTGGGCCATGGCATGCATAGCATCGATCTGCAAGAATTGGTTTAACATGAAAGTTATAATCGATCTCCTCAGGTAGCTCCTCCAAGGCGATTTCGACTTCTTCAGGTATAGGGGGTGAACATGAAAAAAACAATGAGCTTCCCAGGCAAAAAACTGTAATAGCCCGGCCAAGCTGAAAGAGACGATACATGTTATATTGGGTTATAAAAAAAATTTAATGGAAGATACAGGATTTATCACAAATACCTGATTTTTAGCCCAATAGTTTACTTAGAAAAATGCAATAAAAAAGCCCCGAATAATCGAGGCTCTGTTTTTTTCTTCAAGGAATTTTACTCTCCGGTCTTTAGCAGCTCAGCCGCAGGAGGGGCCTGCTTATTTCCTCCATGATCAGGGGCTATAAATGTGTGGAAGAAAACTCTCAACCAATATCCTTCCTCGGATTTAAAGAGTCTACTCATTCCATCGGTAATTTGATTTAGAGTACTTAGATCCTGCTTGGCTTCCCACTCATCGTCCAAACCCTTAAACATTCTGGTCGCAGGAACAAAAGCTCCATCTTCTTTTTGAACCAAAAGTGGAGCAGCAATTTTTCCACCTACCACATTAATCTTTGCCATATAGCATTGGCTTCTTCCTTGGTTAATCACCACCAATACGGTCTCATGCTCGCCATCGGGCACTTCCATAGCTCCTCTTTCGTGGAAGGCTATGTAATAATTTGAGTAGCAACCCTCAATACCTGTGGAAAAAATGCTCAACTCTTCTTCGGACATCGCACTCTTCTGGGCTTTCACTCCTCCGAATACCATCAGAGCCACAATCAGGAACAATAATTTTTTCATTTTCAATTGGATTAAATCTTGATATGATCAATGCTAAAATTCGCAAAAATGTTTAATCAAAAAAAAAGCCAGAATAAAAAAACCGCTCTATTTAGAGCGGTTTCTTATCAGTTTGCGGCGGCATAATCTTCGACGGCCTTCCAGACCCTAAAGACATTCTTGTAACAAATCTTTTCAATATCCTCTCGGGAATATCCTCTTTTAAGTAATTCAGCGATCAAATTAGGATACATACTCACATCTTTTAATCCAGTAGGCAGAGAATCTCCGACTCCGTCAAAGTCAGATCCAAGTCCAACATAATCCACTCCGACTACATCCACAACGTGATCAATATGATCTGCTACTCGCTGTACGGTTGGGAAAGGATTATTTTCTTCCGTGTACTTCTGGATATAAGCCTGCGCCACTGAATCTGTCCTGGATAGCTCATTCTCAGCAAGCCAATTAACGATATGCTCACGAACCTTATTGCGTCCTGCGGCATAAGCCGAATCAATAAAAGCACCACCAAAATTGATCATCATAACCCCTCCATTATCCGCCATAGCCCGGATAAGCTCATCGCTCATATTTCTTTCAAATCCTGGAGTAAACACTCTGGCTGAGGAGTGGGAAGCGATAGCAGGTACCTTGGTTACTTCAAGCGCATCTCTAAAGGCATTGTCTGAGACATGAGAAAGATCTACCATGATACCTACACGGTTCATTTCTTCAACAACCTGCTTTCCAAATTCTGATAATCCACCATGCGTACCGGTTGTATCATAACTCGCATCGCCAATTAGATTATCTCTGCCATGGGTCAATGTAATGTATCGAATTCCTCTTTCATGAAAGTACTCCACATTAGATAGATCATCTTCGATACCACTCCCATTTTCCATCCCCATTGGAAGTGAGATAATTCCTTTATTAAAATTTGCCTCTATATCAGCCGGACTATAGGCCATGGCAAACTTATCCGGGAAGGTGTTTGCTAGTCGCTCGGTCATTAAAATAAGCGAATCAGCTAGTGCCTTGGATGCTCCTGGAACTGCCTGTAGGCTAGCAGGAAGGAAGATGGACATAAAGGGTGCATCAAGACCGCCTTCTTTGGTTCTAGGGTAATCGAAATTACCACCATCCGTACGGACTGAAACATCAAGAATTTCTCTTTGGAGCGTAAAACCTCCAACTTTCATTCGATAAGGCAAATCAACATGCCCATCTACCATGATGGTATTCTGAGCTATTTCTTTCGCGACAGCCAATCTAGCATCATCACTGACCTTAGTCAGGTCGGTCTCAACCTGTTGCTCTGAACATGCAAATGCGAACAGAGAAACTGCGGTTAGGTAAAGTATTCTTTTCATAGTTTTCGAGATTTAGCCGAAAGTAAGAGGAAAATATAAGTCTGTGAAAAGATTTTTCACTAGCTAACAAAACCGCATATGAACGGTCATTTGGAATAATCATCCAAGAGAGAACCTCGTCTCGGTTTTTTTGTAAATTCCTTTCCAAAATCCAACCTCTATGAAATCAAGAATATTTTTTGTCTTGCTGTGTCTTTCACTTTATTCATGCCAAGTGGAAATCACAGGAGATAAACCATCTTTCCATGTCTACATCCCCGGGGAATTGGATGATGACGTCTATGATGGACGCCTATTGATTATTCTTTCAAAAGATCCAGACTCGGAGCCAAGATTTGGAATAAGTGATGGCCCAGGAACAAACCAGGTTTTTGGGATGGATTTCGAATCTTATGATCCTTCAGAAGGAATTTCCTTTGATCCCGAATCTTTCGGCTATCCAGTGGAAAACATCGGAGATATTCCAGAAGGAAAATATTATGTCCAGGGATACATACAGAAATATGAAACCTTTGAACGAGGAGATGGGCATATCGTGAGCCTTCCAATGGATCAGGGAGAGGGAAGAAAATGGAATCGAGCTCCGGGCAACTTATATAGCCTACCAAAGGAAGTTAATATTAAACGTGGACTAACCAATTCCTTAGTATTGGATCAGATAATCCCAGAAATCCAAGAGCCTGAGGATACAGAGTACATTAAGCATGTGAAAATGAAATCTGATTTGCTGTCAGAATTTTGGGGCAGAGACATGTATTTAGGAGCTCATGTACTTCTTCCGGAGGGCTTCGAAGAAAACCCAAATACCCACTATCCTTTAATGATATTTCATGGTCATTTCCCATCTGATTTTGGTGGCTTCAGGACTTCCCCTCCTGACCCTGAACTTTCTGAAGAAGATTACTCGGCTCGATTCGGCATTTATGGCTATCAAAAGATGGTGCAGCAAGAGGCCTATGATTTTTATAAACAATGGACTTCTGAGGATTTCAAACGATTCATAGTAATTGAGATTCAACATGCCAACCCCTATTATGACGATAGCTATGCCGTTAATTCTGAAAACTTAGGCCCATATGGAGATGCTATCACCTATGAGCTGATTCCTTTCATAGAAGAAAAATTTAGAGGAATCGGAGAAGGCTGGTCGAGGTTCCTTT
>CAZLUY010000037.1:0-4272 GCA_964562785.1 uncultured Limnohabitans sp.
CAGAAACCTAATATCCTTAAGACTAGCATTCCAGACACTTATCTGGGAAAATACACTGACCTAACGACAGCAGGAAGTCTTTATGCCCAAGATGCGATTAATGATTTGACGAGTTTTGGCCATAGAATTGGTGCTTTTGTAACTGAACCCATTGTGGGGTGTGGAGGGCAGGTGCCCTTAGCCCCAGGCTATCTTAAAAGTCTTTACCCATCGATCCGAAAGCAGGGAGGAATATGTATAAGCGATGAAGTCCAAACAGGTTTTGGGCGAGTTGGTGATTATTTCTGGGGCTTCGAAGCACAGGATGTAGTTCCTGATATGGTGATCCTTGGAAAACCAATGGGCAATGGTCATCCCATCGGTGCAGTGGTCTGTACTGATGAAATAGCTAAATCCTTTGAGAAGGGAGTTGAATTCTTCAGCTCATTTGGTGGGAACCCTGTTTCATGCGCCATTGGAATGGCAGTCCTTGATGTTATTGACGAAGAGGGATTACAGCAGAACGCAAAGGAAGTAGGAGATTACTATAAAAGTCTCTTGAAGGAGCTGATGACAGATTTCCCTCAAATTGGTGATGTTCGTGGCTCAGGGCTTTTCCTCGGTGCCGAAATAGTTCAGCCCGGCACAAAGACTCCTAATACCAAGCTGGCATATTTGACAAAAAACAAGCTCAGGGATAAAAATGTAATCATTAGTACAGACGGTCCTCATGACAATGTTCTGAAGACTAAGCCACCCTTGTGTTTCACTAAAGAAAACGCAGAGGAAGTAGTCACTGGAATAGCTGAAATCCTCCAGGACCAAAGCTACTAAACAAAAAAGCCACCTTTCGGGGGCTCTATTTAATTCTCTTTGGCTGCTTCTTTCTCCATTCGCTTAAATCCTTTTCGGAATGGCCAGGTGTATGGAATAGCTTCCAGTCCTTTATTCAAATTGTAGGTCGCAGAATCTGTGTTAATCATGATTCGCTTCAAGTCTTGAGCAAACTCAGGATCATTAAGGAGAACTCCTATAGCATTATCTCCAGATTCAAACTTAGATAGAATGCTCTCCAGATCTTTTGTCATCTGCTCAGAATTGGCTGCAGCAGCACGCAATGAATTCAGAGTTGCCTGGATGTCAGGAACCATGGTAGTATCGGTCACAAGATCATTGAACAAATAGCCCTCTTGATTCAATTTGCCCGAAAACTCAGTCAAATCCGCAATCAATCTATTACTATTAGTTGCTGCTACATCGAGATTATTCAAAATTGACTTGAAAGACTCTGTCAATAAAGAATCAGTCATTAAAGCTCCCACAAGTCCCTCTCCATTGGCTAATCTTTCTGTTAAAATTTTAAGATCCGCCGTGATATCAACCAAATTCTCATTGTTGACCTGAAGTGTTTCCAACATCGCACCCGTATTTAGCGGCATAACTCCTTCTAATTCATCACCACTCTCTACAGGAGGATAATCACTTGTACCGTCATAAATGACAATAATTTTATTACCTATAAGACCATCTGAGCTCAATGTAGCCTTAGAGTTTTTGCGTATCAGTTCTACAACCTTCTCCTCAACATTCATCAGCACCCTTACCTTTGAACCAGTAGTAAAATCAATTTTTCTTACTGTACCGATCTTTACACCTGAAAACCAGATATTATTACCGGTTTGAAGTCCATCGATATTATCAAAAACGGTAGTAAGCTCTATGGCACTTACAAATTTCTTTTGTTGACCCCCAAGGGTCAAAATTCCTGTGACCAGTATGGCAATCCCGAGGAATACGAAAATCCCTACAATTACCGATCTCTTATTTTCAGCTTTCATGAATTAATGAAATTATAGTCATAGAATGATTTTACACGCTGATCTTCTGCGTCAGCGAAAACTTCTTCAAATGTTCCGACGGACTTAAACTGCCCATCCAACAATACGGCTTGTCGATCCCCTGTCATCTTCGCACAGGTGAGATCGTGCGTAATCACGATGGAAGAGGTATTATATTCTTCTCGTACTTGAAGAATTAGATTATTGATATCAATACATGTGATAGGATCCAAACCTGCTGTCGGCTCATCATAAAGCATAATCTCAGGCTCCAGAATCAAGGTTCTGGCGACACCAATCCTCTTTTTCTGACCTCCTGAGAGTTCAGAAGGCATTTGATCAATAGATTGTGGTAGTCCCACACTATCCAATAATCTTTCAATTTTATATGTAATCTCCTTACGAGTCAGATTCTTTACGTTTCTGACCAAAGGAAACTCCATGTTTTCTCTAACAGTCATACTATCGTAAAGAGCCGAATTCTGGAATGAGAAGCCAATTTGTAACCTCAGCTCATTCAATTCCTTTACTCCCAGATTAGCTACATCCTTACCCAATACGGACATGGTTCCGGCATCTTGTTTCAAAAGCCCAACCATAATCTTGATAAGAACTGATTTACCAGACCCTGATTTGCCCAATACCACAAGGTTTTCACCATTATACAGGTCAAGGTCAACGCCCTGAAGGACCTTCAAGTCCCCAAAGGACTTTTTCAAACCACGTACTTCAACAACTTTTTCGCTCATCTTACCAGGTTCTAATTGCATTTACAATCTGAAGAGCAAGCAGTTCTTCGATGAAAATCAAAAACATTGAAATTACAACCGCTGAGTTAGCAGCACGACCAACACCCTCTGTTCCTTTCGAACTGTTGTATCCTTTATAACAGCCAACCATACCAATAGTAAAGCCAAAAAGCAGTGATTTTATCACTGAGGAGAATATATCAAGGAAGGAAATTGACTCAAATACCTGCACAAAGAATGTAGGCATACTTACCAATTCCTTTGAGTTAACACTCAAAAACGATCCCATTAAGGCGACAAAGTCAGTATACATCACCAGCATAGGAATCATAAAGGTGGTGGCCAATACGCGGGACACTACAAGGAATTTAAAAGGATTGGTCGCTGAGACTTCCATCGCATCAATCTGCTCGGTTACCTTCATGGACCCAATCTCAGCACCTATACTAGAACCCACCTTACCTGCAGCAATCAAAGCGGTAACCAGAGGCCCCATAGCTCTCACTACAGCAATTGAAATCAAAGAAGGCAACCAACTAGATGCACCAAATTCCTGAAGCGATGGTCTGGATTGATTGGTGAAAACTATTCCAACAATGAAACCAGTCAGGGATATAAGGGGCAATGATTCAACACCAATTCTATAACATTGATGGACCACTTCTTTGAATTCATAGGGAGGCATGAACACCTCCTTGAAGAACCTCAACACAAACCGATAGGCGTTTGCCAGACCGGTGAAAAACTTGTCAATTTTTTTAGATAGAAAAGGTTTTCTGTCGTCTTCTATTTGGGCCATTTCAAAATTTTGAAAAGGTAAAATTAATGAAAAAACTCAGACGGCATTAGTACTTTTTAAAGAGTAAATGGCGCCCACAAAATCTTACTAAGCTTACAAATTCATTATTCATGCCAAAGGTTCGTATCTGGATTTCGTAATTCCCTTGAGGAGCAAAAATCTAGCGATCAACCATACCAATTATCACAGCCTTTTACCTCCTAAAAAGAGGGCAAAAAAGATGATCTTTTGGATGCGAAAATCCTTCACACAATGAATTACTAAGGAGAGAGAAATCGTACGAACTTTGATCAGAATTAGGAGAGCTTCAATTCATTGAAATCTAAAGATGCCAGGTAGACAATAGTATGGGTTGAATTTTAGTTTCAAATTCGATTAAGTAGGCGAAACTTAAAGAAAATATATATTTTAGCCTTATCTAAACTTTTTAGACTAAACTAATTAAGTTTAGTCTAATTTGCATTTATAATTCTTTAAATCAACAAGTTATATAATAATATATCAAGTGATTTAGAATCTTTAAATATAAAGTAGATCATTTGATGTAGGTCTTGGTAAAAAATGGTTCTAGTGACTCTGAAATCAAAAAATTCTAACTGAAACCCAAAATCAACATGATATCTATTCTTTGGTTTCAGTCGTAATCTAGTCAAAATTCACCTCCATCCTACCCTGCCAATAACAGGTCCTTGAAGCACAAAATATGATTTGCTGGTTCTAAAAATTTAGAGTCAAAATTCAGAATTCAATGCCTTAAAAATCCTTGCGATTTTCTATGCTACAATGGCAAATTTAAAGCCAAAAAAATCTGAAAAATTGTTGACTTATTCTCGGGCCAATTTGCCGATGACTATGAATTTTTCACCAGATGAATTTTCTGAACCGAGAGACTTCTCTTCATTTTCCT
>CAZLUY010000038.1:0-1643 GCA_964562785.1 uncultured Limnohabitans sp.
CAGTATAAGCGTAACCATAACCTTTGGGAAACCAAAGTTGAAGACATTCCTGTCTTTGGTACTATTGCTTCCCAATTCAATGATCCAGGCATGAATCAATTGTACCGTTCATTAATTGGCGAAATTGATCAGAAGCATGGCGGATGGCAAAGTAATTTTGAATTAACAGCAGGTGAGTCAGAGAAGATTTACATTATTCCTCCGGCTAGAACCCGATACCTTTCTGAGATCACGGAGACCAATCGAAACTATGATCAATGGGTAGAAGCTCAGAAAGAAATTGCACAAAAGCTATATAGTATTCAGAAATCCATTGAGGCGATAAAGGAATCTCAGATGGAAGATTCGGATCGAATGATTAAAGAGCTTCAGGAGGTTTATGCTAAGGTAGAATTGGACTTCGACCCGAAGAATAAAAAGTGGTTGGAAGAATGGTCAGCTGAAGCTCAGCGATACTCAGACGATTACTATGTCTTCAAAGTAAGAGACAAAGAGCTTAAGGTAAAGACCTTCCATACTTCACTCTCTGAATCAAGGATTCCCAAGGTCTCTCTTCCAAAATATGAGGCATGGGGAGATTTATTGAAGTGGGGTCTTACAGAGAATGTTCCTGGCAAATTCCCATACACTGCTGGAGTTTTCCCATTCAAGAGGGAAGGAGAGGATCCTACCAGAATGTTTGCGGGTGAAGGCGGGCCAGAAAGGACCAATAAGCGTTTTCATTATGTCTCCAAAGGCATGCCGGCAAAGCGACTCTCTACGGCTTTTGACTCGGTGACTCTGTATGGAGAAGACCCTGACTACAGGCCAGATATTTACGGAAAGATTGGAAATTCTGGTGTTAATGTCTGCTGCCTTGATGATGCCAAAAAGCTTTACTCCGGCTTCAATTTAGTTGATCCAAAGACTTCTGTTTCCATGACCATTAATGGGCCTGCGGCTACGATGACAGCATTTTTCATGAATGCGGCTATCGATCAGCAGTGCGAAGTCTATATCAAGGAAAATTGCCTTGAGAAAGAGATAAATAAGAAAATTGAGCAGATATATGCTGAAAAAGGAATAGCGCGACCTACATACCGAGGAGATATTCCTGAGGGTAATGATGGTTTAGGCCTTTTCTTATTAGGTGTTACAGGTGATCAGGTTTTGCCTGCAGATGTGTATGCCAAAATAAAAGCAGATACAGTAGCCAAAGTTCGAGGAACCGTACAAGCTGATATTTTAAAAGAAGATCAGGCGCAAAACACTTGTATTTTCTCCACAGAATTCTCCCTAAGACTAATGGGAGATGTGCAGGAATACTTCATAGTTAATGGAATCAGAAACTTCTATTCTGTTTCCATTTCCGGTTATCATATAGCAGAAGCTGGGGCTAACCCGATCACTCAGCTTGCATTGACCTTGTCCAATGGTTTCACCTATGTTGAGTATTATGTGAGTCGGGGAATGGATATCAATAAGTTTGCTCCAAACCTATCTTTCTTCTTCTCGAATGGTATCGATCCTGAATATGCTGTTATTGGTCGAGTAGCGCGAAGGATTTGGGCTAAGGCCATGAAGCTTAAGTACGGTGCTAATGAGCGTTCACAGATGCTCAAGTATCATATCCAGACCTCAGGAAGATCATTGCATGCACAGGA
>CAZLUY010000039.1:0-3569 GCA_964562785.1 uncultured Limnohabitans sp.
CTCCCGACTTTGTCGTTCCAACCAGGCTTTACCTGCAAAACCCATAACCATGGATATTTCCCGATCCATATAGATCTTACCTGTGCCATCACGGGATGGAGCCCTGAAATCATAGGATGGATTTTCTTCTTTGGTTTCCTGAGCCTCACATGACCAGATAAATCCTATGCTGAATAGAAATGTAAAAACGACGGCTAGCTTTTTCATATCAAGCTAACCATCGTTTGAAAGAAAAGTGGGTGAGTATCAGTATCTCTTCTGACTGCTAAACTCCATGGATATCAGGAGAAATGCTTATCCAGGTTTGAGCGAATCAATTCATAGCCTTTTTCTGCCATCTCCCAAGGCTTGGAAAACTCTCTCCATACCCCGATAGAGTTTGCGAAATCAGGATCATTTCTAGTGAAACCCTCAATGGTTAACCAACCTTTATAATCGATCTTTTTTAGCGTTGCGAAAGTCTGGTCAAAATCTATATGACCCGATCCCGGTGTCCCTCTATCATTTTCCGAGATATGAAAATGGGATAATCTTGGAGCTATAAACTCAATCGCTGCATCCATTTTCTTCTCCTCCATATTGGCATGATGGGTGTCAAACATGGCTCTTGCGTTTGGATGATCCGTTTTCTGCAACAGGAAATCCAGTTGCTCCATAGTATTGCAGAGAAAACACTCAAATCGGTTCAATGCTTCTGGCGCGATCATTATGCCTAGAGAATCAGCATATTCGGCAGTTGCATTCATTACCTCTGCCGAACGCTCATAATCTACAACCTCAGGGGCCCTAGACTCAAAAGTGGCAAATGCCGAATGAAATGGGCCGCACATCACCTGAGATCCAAGGTCAGCCGCACGATCAAGGACCCATCGCATCTGTTCTTTTGCTTTATCTCTAACAGCTTTATCCGGTGAGATTGGATTCTCCTCAGGACTTAAAACTGTCACCGTGGTGACTTCAAGCCCAATATCCTTGCAATGCTTTCCAACAGCTCGAAATGCTTCCTCTTCCCAAGGGCCTATAAAAAATTCAGCCCCATCGTAACCGATCCCTTTTAATCTATCCAAAATTGGAAAAAGGTCTTCGGAAACAACAGCCGACCAGGCCAACACATTGAAGCCAATTTTATTCATCATTTTCTATTTAAAATCTGAAACTTTCATTCCCTCTCTGAAGGTCCCGAACCCAAACATCGTTGGTTCATAACTTCCGATATAATCCATGTTGAAATCTGGCTTGATATCATCATCCATCCCAAGGAGACTCATGGAAGCATTTACAATGAGTCTCCGTAAATCTTCACTCTGAAAGTCAAGGGAAGCACCCATGGTAGTTACAAAAGCCTCTCCTTCTTTTCCACCCTCTATTTGAAATGGGATGGTCCATGCGATCGGCATAATTGATTTATCAAGATTTGCAGGAGCATCAGAAGTCATTCCTGCAGTTGATTGTCCATAAATAAGGATATCGGCTTTTTCAGGAAGGTTTTTGATGGCATATACATCTGACGGTCCCCATATATCAGTTACCCCTCTAAGGATTGGGTTGTCAGCATTTTGCTCTCTTCCTGAAATCAAAGCCCGGGTACCTTCTTTTGCATGAACTCCATGATGGGCGACCCATGTTTCACCAAAGATCTTCTGGCCAAAGCCTCTTTCCCATCCAGCCTGATCACTTTTCCAATCCCACTTGGCAAACTTTGAATCAAGGTTCTTTTGATAGGCAAAAGGATGGGTGGACGTACGCAAGGCCACGATAGGTTTACCTGCCTTCACATAGTCCTCAATTAACTGAGTCTGTTCGTCAGGCAATTCTCTGAATCGAATCAGCATAATCATCAAATCGGCAGAATTCAAAGCCTCAAGGTTGGGGATATTATTCTGATAGTTCGGAACCACGTTGCCAGTGGATGGCTCTATTGCGAAAAGTACTGTTGTCTTAAAGCCAAATCGCTCTGAAAGAATCTTGGCCATCATGGGCATGGACTCTTCGGAACGATACTCATCATCAGCAGCTAGCAGGACAATATGCTTACCCTTGCCAGGGCCGTCTCCACCTTCGAACTCCAGGTAAGTCTCCCCATTTTGAGAGAAAACAGGCGAGATGACAAAAAGAAATAAAAGGGGAAAAAGAAGGTTTTTGGGCAGCTTATTCATAGTCTGAGAATTGAAAAAAGAAGAAATAAAAAAAGAGGAATGAATCCAAATGAGGGCCGCACTATCCCATGAACGGTATCAAATCACCTTCTCCAGGTAAAAGACCGTCTTGAAGGAGCTGGATTCAAATCCCAAATCCATATCAATGGAATCTGCAAGCTTCTTTGCCAAGGGTAAACCCAGGCCAGTACCCTTCTCCTTCTTCGTTCCATAGGAGGTCTTAGCCTTAAAATCAAAAATATCTTCTCGCTCTGCTGTCGGGATTTCTAACCCTTCATTTATCACAAGCCACTTGATGGTCTCTTTTGAGATTTCTAGGGTGAAATAAACAGTCGAGTCAACTTCAGAAAACTTGATCGCATTATCAATCAGGTTCTTCAGAATAATGCTGACCTCATTTATTTCCAGAGGTACTGATAGGTCCTGACCTTTCAGTTTAAAATCAATTTCCTGTCTCTTTTGATTTGCCTGGACCTGCATAATATCCTTGATCTCCTCAGTAAATGAAGCCAGGGCAACAGCCTCGATTTGTTTGGGCTCAGTACCCATTTCTGCCATTACATAGCTTAGGGTATTATTTAGCACTTTCTCTAGATGATAGGACTGTTCCCTGAGGTTATGAAGAATTTGCTGGATTTCCTTTTCGTCGTAGAACCCTTCATCCACCAGGGAAAGAGTAGTACTTAGCGTCCCAATAGGGTTTTTAAGGTCATGGGATAGTAAGGCCAGAAGGCGGTTCTTTTCCTCATCAATTTCTTCGATCTTTTTAAAACCCTCCTCTTGCTCCTCCCTGAGTTTTTCGATCTCCTCTGTTTGCTTTTTAAACCTCGAAACAAACACATAAAGCCCAATAAAAATGAATAAACTTGACCAAATGATAGTCACCAAATGGTCAGTATAAAGAGCCATTGGAGTAGCATAATTCTGCTCTACTCGTAGAAAACCAGC
Source organism: uncultured Limnohabitans sp. (assembly GCA_964562785.1). Taxonomy (GTDB): domain Bacteria; phylum Bacteroidota; class Bacteroidia; order Cytophagales; family Cyclobacteriaceae; genus Algoriphagus. Next base: position 3,105 of record CAZLUY010000039.1, read on the forward strand.
GATTTCTCCATAGAACATGAGGCAGAATGTCAATAGAGAAATTCCAAACCAAATCATCCTGTTTTTGCCTCTCAGCAAGACAGCGATTCCTACGACCAATACCGCATAAGTATAAATAGTGGGCCCTCTGAAACCGTCATTATTGATGTAGTTGAAAAAAATTCCAACATGGGAAATGATAAGAACAATATTCAATACCAGCGGATGATAACCAACCCGTCGAATCAATAGATATCCTCCTAAAAATGGGATCATTAGAGAAAGCTTCACCCAAACAATTAGCCCATCCAAGCCAAGCAAAAAATCAGACAGAGCAAGTACTGCCACCAGTATACTGGCTAATAAGCAGAAGAACATGGCAACCTGCTCCTGCAACTTTTCCAAGCCATAAAAATGTGATCTCTCCAAAGCAGAAGAGCTATCTGTGAGCATGTGGTTAGTTTTCAGATTCTACTCAAAGATAGA
>CAZLUY010000040.1:0-2659 GCA_964562785.1 uncultured Limnohabitans sp.
TAAATCTTATCAGGAAATGGATGACATCATCAAAAACGATGAAAAGACCAGGCTTTATTAAGCTGGAAAATTTCAAATCATAGGGATATCTCCCACCATCCATCAAAAGCTTTGACTATACATTGTAATTAAAGATTTTAATCAAGTAATTAATACTTTATTAAAATTATTACGAAAGATTAGTCAATGATATCCAGCCTAAGATACTTTTTAAGTCTTCTTCTTTGCCTCACTTTCTTCGCCTGTTCCACAACAAGCAACAACTCTGAGGACACAACACCAGAAAAAAATTACGCCAATCCAGACCCTGTGATTATGGCATACTATGTAGCTGAACGAGATTATCGGCCCGAGAAAATTCCAGTCGAACAATTAACTCACATCATATTCTCCTTTACCAATGTGATCGATGGAGAAATGAAATTCAGGAATGAGGAAAACTCAGGACCGAAATTGGCCGCATTGGTGGAACAAAAGAAGAGGAACCCTAACCTGAAAGTGATGATCGCTTGCGGTGGCTGGGGAGCTGATGGATTTTCTGATATGGCTCTTACTGAAGAGAGTCGTGCAAAGTTTATATCCAGTGCTCGAGATTTCATTGAGAAGTACGAGTTGGACGGAATGGACATGGACTGGGAGTACCCAGGTATTTCAGGAGCTGGAACTAAGGCCAGACCAGAAGACAGAGAGAATTTCACCGCTTTGATGAAAGGACTTAGAGAAATGCTGGATAGTTTCGATCGACCTCAATTTTTGACTTTCGCTTCAGCAGGTTGGAAACGATATTTTGACTTTGTGGACATGGATGAAGTGATGAAGTATGCCGACTTCACCAATGTCATGACATATGATCAGGTATCTGGTAACTCTGTCTACACTGGCCATCACACTCCTCTGGGGATGGTGACAAGTGAGCAAATCCAAGGAACTCCTTTCCAGGAGCAAATGACTAGTTTATTTGAAAATGGCAGGACGCAGGATCCTCACCCAAGATCAGCAGAGAAGATTGTGGATTTCCTCATCGAGAGAGGAGTTAATCCAATGCAGATTGTCATTGGTAGTGCCTTTTATGGAAGAGTTTGGGGTGGAGTCCCACCAGAAAATAATGGCCTTTATCAGCTCAGCGGAAGAATGCATATTGGATGGATGGCATATCATCAGATTCGCGAGAAATATGAAACCGATGACAACTTTGTAAGGTACTGGGATGAAAATGCCGAAGCTCCTTACATGTACAATGCAACTGACAGCCTTTTTGTCTCCTACGACGATACGGTTTCGGTCGCTCTGAAAACTCAGTATACCATGGAAAAAGGCCTGGGTGGGATTATGTTTTGGGAGCTTGGAAATGACACAAAGCAAGACGGAAGTCTACTGGATGCTATCTACAAATCCGCTAATTAAAAACTGACCCTTCAAACCATTGAAAGGCAGGTTTCTTGGAAGCCTGCCTTCTTTGTTTTCTGAGAGGAAATTGCCAGTCAAGAATAGGCTCCAATCCATCCTTTTTCCTACCTTTGCCACTTATCGAAATTCAAACCTTTCCAGTCCAGAAAATGGCAACAAAAAAAATCGAATCCGCTCTTATTTCAGTCTTTTACAAAGATAAGTTAGAGCCTATCATTGCTCTTTTAAAGCAGCACGGAGTTAAGATTTACTCCACAGGAGGAACTCAAAAGTTTATTGAAGAACAGGGAGCAGAAGTTATCCCGGTTGAGGAGTTGACGAGCTATCCTTCCATTTTTGGAGGCAGGGTAAAAACACTACACCCTAAGGTGTTTGGCGGAATTCTTTACAGAAGAGAAAATGAGGGAGATGTTTCCCAAGCCGCTGAATTCGATATCCCGGCTATTGATTTGGTAATTGTTGATTTATATCCTTTTGAGGAAACTGTTGCTTCCGGAGCGTCCGAAGCAGATATCATTGAGAAAATTGATATCGGTGGTATTTCATTGATCAGAGCTGCAGCGAAGAACTTCAAGGATGTTACCATCATCGCTTCCAAAGATCAATACGGTGAATTGGAGCAAAGACTAGCAGACCAAAATGGTGAAACTACTCTTGCTGACAGAAAGTATTTTGCGGCACAAGCCTTCCAGGTTTCCTCCAATTACGATACGCATATCTTCAACTACTTCAACCAAACTGAAGAGATCCCTGCACTGAAGGTTTCTGAAAGCAAGGCCAAGTCTCTGCGATATGGAGAGAACCCACATCAGGCGGCTCACTTTTATGGTGATCTGGAAGACCTTTTCGATCAATTAAATGGTAAGGAGCTTTCGTACAACAACCTGGTGGATATCGATGCTGCGGTTAATCTAATCGCTGAATTTGATGGACAAACTGCTTTCGCCATTCTTAAGCATACTAATGCCTGCGGCTGAGCAACTGCAGATGCGGTGAAAGAGGCTTATTTGAAGGCTTTTGCATCGGATACTGTTTCTGCCTTTGGTGGTGTACTGGTTACTAATCAAACTGTGGATAAGGCTGCAGCGGAAGAGATGCATTCTTTATTCTTTGAGGTATTGATTGCTCCTGATTTCACTGAAGAGGCACTTGAGGTATTGAAGGGTAAGAAGAATAGAATATTGCTTAAGCAAAAGATGAATCTTCCTGGAACCAAGATGATCAAGACTCTTTTGAATGGTGTCATTGAGCA
>CAZLUY010000041.1:0-1996 GCA_964562785.1 uncultured Limnohabitans sp.
GTACCGCAAAGGTGAGGTGAATTCTAGGGCTCCTAAATTATAGACTGGCAGCCTTGATCACAAAAAAAGCCCAACTCAATTGAAGCTGGGCCTAAAATACTTATCGCATAATGGTCTGTTCTCTATCTGGGCCAATGGAAACCAGGTTAATCGGAACGTTCAGAGCCTCTTCAAGGTATTTCACGTAATCCTTGAGCTCTTGTGGGAAATTAGCATAGTCCCTAATTCCTTTCAGAGAACAGTTCCATCCCTTTAGCGTCTCATAAACTGGCTTTGCATCAGCCTGGGAAATCTCAAAAGTAAGTTTGTCGATCTTCTCTCCAGAAGGCAATTCATAATGCGTACACACTTTTATTTCATCGAAGATATTCAAAACATCAGCCTTCATCATGAAAAGCTGAGTCACCCCATTTATCATGATGGAATAGCGTAAAGCTGGAAGATCTAACCAACCACAGCGTCTCGGACGACCAGTTGTACTTCCAAATTCATTCCCTTCCTTTCTCATATCCTCACCGTCCTGGTCGAATAATTCGGTTGGGAAAGGACCACTGCCCACACGCGTACAATAAGCCTTAAAGATTCCGAAGACCTCTCCGATTTTAGAAGGAGATACACCAAGACCTGTACAGGCTCCTGCTGTCATTGTAGAACTACTGGTCACAAAAGGATAGCTTCCGAAGTCAATATCCAATAAGGATCCTTGAGCACCTTCGGCAAGAATCTTCTTGTCCTCTGCCAGAGCTTCATTCACCGTGTATTCACTATCAATCAAATTCAAGCCTTTCATAAATTCTACCGAATCAAAGAATTGAGATTCCATGGACTCGAGTTCATCTAGTGGATAGTCATAGAAAGACAGAATGGTTTTATGTTTAGCTACCAACGTAGAATACTTCTCCTTGAAGTCAGCACCAGCTAAATCACCAACTCTTAGCGCAGATCTTCCAATTTTATCTTGATACGTTGGCCCGATCCCTTTAAGTGTTGAGCCAATCTTTTTATCACCTTTTGCTTTCTCGTAAGCAGCATCCAATAACTTGTGGGTTGGGATAATTACAGTAGCTTTTTTAGAAATCACCAAGTTATCCATGCAGTCTATTTCAAACTGCCCCATTCCTTCAATCTCTTTTTTGAAAATGATTGGATCGAGGACCACCCCGTTACCTACAATGTTCAAAATATTTGATCTGAAAATTCCAGAAGGAATTTGATGCAAAACATGCTTTATTCCATCGAATTCTAGTGTATGTCCAGCATTTGGCCCGCCCTGGAACCTTGCTACTATTTCATATTCTGGGGCTAGTACATCGACTACCTTTCCTTTTCCTTCGTCTCCCCACTGGAGACCCAGAAGCACATCCATCTTCATTTGATGAGAGGTCTATAAATTGATATTGACTTTTTGAAGCGTGAAATTTGCAATTCGGGGATTCAAAACCAAGCGAAAAAGCTTAATTATTTCTTTTCCGCAAGATTCAGATAGTAATAATACATCTCCTCTTCATTAGGCTGGCTCTTGGCTCGAAACATTAAACCATAAGCTGTAGGTATATAGGCATTGGATAAGTCTGGGTTTAAATCACTCAAACTTATCTCAGCCAATTTGTTAAAATCAGAGTCAAAGAGTTCTAAAAAAATAGGCGCTCCTTTTAGCCCCTCCCCCTTTACCGTTCTCAAATAAACATTCAAATCTTTGAGGAAGGTGATGGCTCCAAATCTCACTTGACTACGCCAATCTTCCATCCATTCGTCCATTAAATCAAATGACCCAGGTTCTTGCACGTAGTTCGGCGGAAGCTTCTTGCTAATAGGGTAAGATTCAGCGTCTGAAGTAACACTTTCCTGAACACCCGACTTCAAGTCATAAACCAAAATATCATTGAAGGTTGGGTAACTCACAACAAGCTTGTCATTGTAAGCACTAAGCTGAGGAGTATCCGACCCATTCATCGTCATGTTTTTAGTTTTCAAGACTAACCTAGTACTAAAATAT
>CAZLUY010000042.1:0-2979 GCA_964562785.1 uncultured Limnohabitans sp.
ATTGCTGCAATTTTATTTTCCTTGAGAATAGGAAGAACCGCTTGAAAGGTATTTCCAACACCTCTGGCAAGGTATTCAGTACATAAAAGTGGGCGTCCGTATTTCTTGAGTTCTTCTATTTTTCTTTCGACAGCATTAATATCTCCATCATAAGCATGGAAGGAAATGACATCAGAATTTTCCATCATATAGCGATCGATGGGAGGAAGGCTATCGGGTGTTCCCCAATGGCTAATTTCCCCTCTCCAGATTCCTGTGGTGATTGGTTGGCTAGGGTTTACTTCTCGTGACCATTTCACAACCTTCTTTAGGAGAGCCAAAGAGAAGATATGCTTATCCTTCACCTCCAACTCGAATCTGCCTTTTTGATAGGCGACATTATCGGGTTCATTATAAATATCCCAAACCAATACTCTGTCGTCATCAGCAAAACGGGTGACTATTCCTTTGATATACCCTTCCAATTCATCATGTCTGGAGGAGTCACCAAGGATTTCTGCCCCAGGAGCTTGTACCCAGCCTGAATTATGTAAATGAGGTATTGGTTCTGGCTGCTGTCCAAGTTTAGGGATGGGATGCCATACATCATCCAGAAGAACCAACATAGTTTTGATGCCGAGTTCATCCGCAATTTCCAGATAGGTATCCACTCTTTCTAAAAAGCCTGTAGAATCTTGGTTCCAAAGTAAATTGTGGAGATAGACTCTATGCAGGTTCATCCCAAGATTAGCAGACCATTCTAGCTCCCTCCGGATGGTTTCTTCATCAAAAGTCTCCTCCTGCCAAAACTCTAGCTGATTTATTGAACTGCTCGGATTGAAATTCGCACCAATAAGCCAGGGTTGTTTATCATACCATTCCCAAGCTTTTTCCTCAGTCCATCTAATTCCAGGTACTTTTTCCTCTACCTCAGGAGATTGACAAGCCAGTAGGATGATGCTGAAAAGAATGAAAAGGAATTGCTGGGTGCTTTTCATCTTATTTTACCTTTTCTCCTTCATATTCATTAAACCCAATGGATTGTACTTCATCGTTTACAATCTTAAAGTTGAAATACATTCCATTTTCCATTGCAAAGAAAGTAGTGTCATTTTCAGGTAAAATAGGAAGTGGTCCTTCAGAAAAACTTGCAGTAAGCACAAGCTGATCTTCCACCAATTCAGCTGTGATAAAGCCTAAATCAGGAATGCCATATTCACCAACATATTTTTCCAGATCTTCTGCCGCCAATTCAATTGGTGACCGAAGGTTAGGTTCTACCCCGGGTAAATCATATTCCTCGGCTATGGCAAGTAGAACTTCTTGCATAATGCTGCCATTATCAGAATTTACCATCATAACGACGGCGATCGGATGATCTTTCCACACCATTAAATTAGCCCGGAACCCTTCATCGGCACCTCCATGTCCATAGGTATGATCTGAGATCACGGGCCCTAAACCATGGCCCTCCATTCCAGGCGTTAGCATTTCATTGACAGCTTCTACTTTCAGTAATCCGTCAACCTGATTCTGTTGGATATTCTGGATTTCTTTTGCCCAGAGAATCAATTCACTTGGAGTAGTCCAAAGACCCGCAGCAGCCATTTCCGGATAGATTGGCCATTTACCTTCGACTTCATCTCCGTTGCTCCGATATCCGGTAGCAGCTATAGCATGGTATTCTTCAGGAAGCGGGTTCTCAAATGTGCTTCCAACCATTCCTAGTGGCTTTAGGACATTGGTTTCCATTATATCTGGGAAAGATTGCTGCTCAAGATCAGTAATCATCAATTGCATGATAGTGGTGCCACCGCCTGAATACATCCAGCTTTCTCCCGGTTCTTTATACACGCGCACTGCATCCGTATTCCCTTTTCCATCCAGGACATCTTGAACAGAGGGGATGTCATCTCCTTTGTCGTATCCTGGGAAACCCCAAACTGTCAAGCCTGCAGTCATATTTAGGAGCCGTCTCGTTGTTACCTTTTCCTTTTCTGTGAATTCATTATCAGGAAGCTTCCAGCTTTTTAGATAGTCGTTGACATTTCTATCCAGATCAATTACACCTGCTTCAACCAATTGATGAGCTCTCAGTGCAGAAACGGGTTTGCTAATTGATCCCGCCAGAAGCATGGTTTCGGGAGTGAGTTTTCGGTTTTCTGAGCTATCGGCCATCCCATAAGCCCTGGCCCATTCTATTTCTCCATTGTTTAGAAGGGCAATACTGATTCCTGGGATTCCAAGCTCCCGTAGTCTTTCTTCAATATTGAAAGTAACTAACTCTTCATTGGTGAGCTGTAGCCTGGGTTGGAGACCATTCTCTATTCTTGAAATTTTTTCATCCAGACCTGTGGACTCAATCTTTGAGGTCTCGGAATTACATCCCAAAATAAAAACTGGGATAAGCAGCAAATAAATTCTTTTCATACCTAATGCGGGTTTAAGCTGTCGTCCTAAAGATGGTAGCCATTTGATACTCTTCAGTTATTAATCAAAGTAGGATATATTTCTCTTTTCTTCGATGATTCGATGGTGATTTTTAGTTTTTGACTAGATTGTATTCATCTTTAGAGCCCATCCCCTTTCATTTTTTGACTGTGTCGATTTCACATTAAGCATAGGTGTAAAGAGTTAGGGAAATATTAAAAAGAAGACTATGATTAAAATAAACAGATTACTCGTTTTAGGAAGTTTTTTGGCTTTCGCTTGTTCTCCGCAAGGAGGTTCGGAGGAAGCAACGGAGGCCGGATCTACGGCGGTATCAGCCGGATCTTCCTCAGGTTACCCAACCAATGTCTATTTCGGTGATACCCATTTGCATACAGATCTATCGATGGATGCAGGTGCATTTGGAAATAGACTAGGCCTAGATGAGGCTTACAGATTTGCAAAAGGTGAAGAAGTCACATCTTCGACTGGTTTGAAAGCAAAATTAGCCAGGCCTCTTGATTTCATTGTTGTTGCTGACCATTCAGATGGAATGGGCCTTTTTCAGGC
>CAZLUY010000043.1:0-1848 GCA_964562785.1 uncultured Limnohabitans sp.
CATTATATAAGGCGGCATTCCTTCAATATTCATTGAAGAAGTTCCCAGAGGCTTTGAATTCTGTAAATATGCTTGCAACTAATGCCAAGCCAGATGAGAAGATTGGCTTCCCGAAAAGTGCTACTGAAACACAGCAAGTAAGTATGAAGGCTGCGGCTTTGAATCTTAAGGGAATGATCTATATGGAGCAAGGATCTAAGGAAGAAGCTAAAACAGCTTTCCAGGAAGCGATTCAGTTAGATGCTGAATTTGAAACAGCTAAGGAAAATCTTGCAAAAGTGAATCAATAATCAGATTTGACCCATAAAAAAAGCCAGCTCTTGAGCTGGCTTTTTTTATAGACTATGAACAAATAAAACGGAGCGGAAATTAGAAAAGCTTGAATAAAGCTCACTGTAAATATTTTGAGATGATTTTTACCGAAGCCATACTCTCGTTTTGGAATCTTGATAAACCTTGTTTCAATGCCAATCCTCCCAGAAAGTAAATAGAACTAAAAGAAATTAGCGAATTGTTGTGATTAAGTTCATAGTATCCTTAAACAAAAAAAGCACCAGTAAAGGTGCTTTTTTAAATACAAACTAAATCTATTAGCGAGTTGCAATGGGATCGGGAGTATTATCTCGATCGCCTGAAATGGTACCATCTGAAGAAATATTTCCAAGAAGCAATAATCCTGCTACGTGTGGAGAGGCCATTGAAGTTCCATTGTAAGAAGCATAACCGCCTCCGGGTACCGTAGAGAGAACTCCAACACCTGGAGCCGCATAATCAACCGGTGGATTCCCAAAATTTGAAAAAGAGGCTAATCTATCGTTGCTATCCATTGCGGATATTGTGTAGATATTATTACCATTGGCACTTGCAGGAGATCTCGTGGAAGCATTTGTGCTTTCATTTCCTGCAGCAAGCGCCACTTTGATGCCTGCGTTCGCCATGGCGATTACGGCGTTATTTAAAGTCTGAGAAAATCCTCCCCCAAGACTCATATTTGCCACATCACCAGGGTTTGCATTTGCAGCTACGAAATCTACTCCAGCAATGACTCCGGAAAATGATCCAGATCCTCTTCGGTCAAGAACCTTTACTGGAACCACTGTAGCGCCAGCAGCTACACCAATCACGCCTATAGTATTATCTATGGCAGCTACTGTCCCTGCAACATGAGTCCCATGGCCATTTCCATCTGAGCTTAGATTGGAATCTCTTCCGCTAGAAAATGCATTAAAACCTAGGCTCACATCCACTTTCAGATCCGGATGACTACTATCTATTCCTGAGTCAATGATGTAGGCTTTATTTGATCCCGTATAGCTCGTTCCGCCATTAACCCGAGTGATTCCCCATGGTGTTTCTTGAGCAGGGCCGGTGCCTCCACCACCATCTCCGCCTCTATTCGGACCTTTGCCCGGAGGAGGTGCAAGCATTACTACCCGATCAGGCTCAACAAATTTCACTGCCGGATCTTTACTTAATACTGCAAATTCTTCATCTGATAAGCTGACCGAAAATCCTTCGACTGAGCTACCATATACATGCTCAAGGTTTGATTCTTCGATTCGATACTTCGATAGAAGGTCTGAGCTGATTTTCCGCATGTTTGCCTGATTCGAGGCGTAATCAGCGCCTTTTCTAAAGTTGATTGACGTTGGGTTTAATACAACGATATATTTTCCTGGGATCACATCACCGTTTTCATAGCCAATAAACTCAAGAGTATCTTGTGTAGCAATTTGTAAGTCCTCCTCTGGTTGGCAGGAATACAAAAAAATACCTGTGCAGAGGGCTAAAAGCCCAACTTTTTTAAAATTTCTAATCTTCATACTTATACTGGTTAATGGTTGATAA
>CAZLUY010000044.1:0-5382 GCA_964562785.1 uncultured Limnohabitans sp.
ACCTGTAAGAAAGTAAAATACCACCCAAATCAGTTTTTACTTGAGTGCAAAACAATGCCGACCACACTAAGTTATCCTACCTGAGCCCCAACAAAGCAAAAACATGCTGATCGAACCAGGAGAATTATTAGCCCAAATAAACAGTCCAGCTGACCTAAAGAAGTTTCCCAAGGATAAACTGGTGCAAATCTGTGATGAACTACGTCAGTTCATTGTGGATAATGTATCCGTATACGGAGGCCATTTCGGTGCAAGTTTAGGAGTAGTAGAATTGACTGTGGCCCTTCACTACATTCTAAATACTCCAGAAGATCAGCTGGTTTGGGATGTAGGACATCAAGCTTACGGGCACAAGATTCTTACAGGTAGGAGGGATGTCTTCCACACTAATAGAGTCTACGGTGGTATTTCAGGATTTCCTAAGAGAAAAGAAAGTGAATACGACACATTTGGTGTAGGTCATTCAAGTACCTCTATCTCTGCGGCCTTGGGCATGGCGGTAGGTTCTAAATACAAGAACAGTAACATTCAGCATGTCGCTGTAATTGGTGATGGAGCGATGACCGGAGGAATGGCCTTCGAAGGAATGAACCATGCAGGGGTAAGTGACTCCAACTTGTTGATTATCCTTAATGACAACTGCATGTCCATCGACCCAAATGTGGGCGCATTGAAGGATTATCTTACAGATATCACCACATCTCATACCTACAATAAGGTTAAAGATGAAATCTGGAATGTACTTGGTAAGCTGAGTAAATTTGGTTCAAGTGCACAGGAAGTAATTTCAAAGGTTGAAGGAGGAATTAAGTCTGCTTTGCTTAAGCAGAGTAACTTGTTTGAATCTCTAAACTTGAGATATTTTGGGCCAGTTGACGGTCATGATGTAAATCATTTGGCAGAAATCATCAGTGATCTTAAGGATATTCCTGGTCCAAAGATTTTGCATTGCATTACCATGAAAGGAAAAGGGTTTGAGCCTGCAGAAACTGGCAATCAAACTACATGGCATGCACCAGGTACTTTTGATAAAGTAACTGGAGAAATTTTCAAAAAGAGTCCTAGCACTCCTCAGCCACCTAAATACCAGCAGGTATTTGGACATACGCTCGTTGAGTTGGCAGAGAAGAATGATAAAATTATGGGGGTTACCCCAGCAATGCCTTCTGGTTCATCAATGAACATTATGATGAAGGCAATGCCCGATCGTGCTTTTGATGTTGGTATTGCAGAGCAACATGCCGTTACATTTTCAGCAGGTTTAGCCACACAGGGATTAGTCCCATTCTGTAACATCTACTCTACTTTTATGCAGCGCGCATATGATCAGGTAGTGCATGATGTCTGCCTTCAGAACCTTCCGGTAGTATTTTGCCTTGACAGAGCAGGTTTCGCCGGAGCCGATGGACCAACCCACCATGGAGCTTATGATATAGCCTATTTCAGGTGTATTCCAAATCTTGTGATTGCTGCTCCAATGAATGAAGAGGAATTGCGAAATATGATGTATTCTGCCTCAGAGCATGGTGCACCATATTCCATTCGTTATCCTCGTGGTCAGGGTGTGATGCCGGCATGGAAAACACCTTTGGAAAAAATCACTACCGGTCAAGGTAGAATAATCAAGGAGGGAGAGGATGTAGCCATTCTTACTTTGGGGCACATTGGAAACTATGCCGTGGATGCATGCAAAGAATTGGATAAGGAAGGCCTAAATCCAGCACACTATGACATGCGTTTCGTGAAACCTTTGGATTCCGACCTACTCCATGAAATCTTTGGTAAATTCAGCAAAGTGGTCACCGTTGAGGATGGCTGTCTAATGGGCGGCTTCGGGTCTGCGGTTACCGAATGGATGATTGACCATGGCTATCAAGCTCAGGTAAAACGTCTAGGCATTCCTGACGAGGTGGTAGAACATGGAACTCAATTGGAGCTTCACAAGCAATGTGGATTTGATCCAGAAGGTATCGCCAATGCGGTCAAAGTTCTGGCAGATCCGATTCAGGTAGACTGAAGCATTCCTTAAATCATGGATTCTATTTTTTTTAAAGAAGAAGGTGAGGGGCACCCTCTTGTCTTGATCCATGGCTTTTGCGAAAACCATAAAATGTGGGACTCCATTTCAAGGGAGCTTTCGAACGAATTTCGCGTATTAAGTCCTGATCTCCCTGGTTTTGGGAAGAGTCCTTTGGACCAAAGGAACATTTCCCTGGAAGAAGTAGCTGTCGCTCTCGAATCATGGATGGATGAAAACTCCACCAAAAATCCCGTGATCATAGGACATTCTCTCGGCGGTTATGTCGCTCTTGCACTTTTGGAGCTTATGGGCAGTGAGATTCAAGGAATTGGCCTTTTCAACTCTACTTCTTACGCTGATTCTATTGAAAAGAAAAGCATGCGTGATCGAGCCTATACTTTTATTGAGAAGAATGGGGTTCAGAAGTTTGTGGATTCATTTGTACCACAACTATTCCCGGAGCCAAAGAGAAAGGAGCTTTCAAATGACATTTTATTAGCTATAGAACAAGCGCACTCCTCTAGTTTGGAAGGCTTACTTGCCTACACCTTGGCCATGAAAAATCGCCCTGATCGAAGTGAGTTGCTTTCTCATTTTTCAGGAAATAAGCTTTTGATTGCTGGCGAGCTAGACACTGCTGTATCCCTTGATGACAGCCGACGTCAGTCCTCACTTTTCACCCATTATTCTGAGATTGAAAATATGGGTCATATGGGAATGATTGAGGAAAAGGAGAAAACACTAGACCTAATCCGTGCTTTCGCAAAGGAAACATTTCCTAAAAATTTGCGCCAAGCTTAGCACAAAGCTGCTTTAGGTATTTCTCATCCGATTGATCAAAATCATCCAGTTCATCGCTATCGACATCTAAGACAGCCACTACCTCTCCGTCCTTTAACAAGGGAACCACTATCTCTGATTTACTTGCTGAGCTACATGCAATATGCCCTGGGAAGGCATCTACGTCCGGAACAAGCATCGTCTTACTCTCGGACCAAGCAGTACCACATACTCCTTTACCTTTAGTAATCCTTGTACAAGCGATCGGACCTTGGAATGGGCCAAGAACCAATTGATCATCTTTGACCAAATAGAATCCTACCCAAAAGAAATCCATAGCCTCCTTCAATGCAGCAGATACATTGGCAAGGTTAGCATACAAATCATTTTCTCCAGAGATCAAAGCCTCTATCTGAGGCAACAAGGCCTGGTAAAGCTCCTCTTTTGATTCTGTTTCGGGAAGGAATAAATTCTCAGACATTTCTATACATAGTTAAGGTGTCCCCGTCAATATCCTGCTGTTCAATCCCTGGTTTAGGCATTACTGGGGCCGAAATTCCAGAACTGAAACGGCTGGTGCCTGTAAACACCCTTGCTTCATCCCAAAGTTCACTTGAGATGAATTTTTTCAATAAATATGCTCCCCCTTCAACCAAGACACTTTGAATCTTGCGGATATAAAGGTCTTCCAAAAGATCAGAGACTTCAAAATTCTCCTGGAGTTTCACCCACTCCAGGTTCTCTCCAATTTTTGATTCTTGGGTATTGTATCTCAAAGTAGGAATGCTTCCATCAAAGAGGTGGATGTCATCAGACAATTCCAGCTTTGGGTCAATGACAATTCGAACAGGGTCTTTGCCTTTCCAGTCCCTCACATTCAGCCGAGGGTTGTCAAAAACAGCCGTATTCTTTCCGACCATTATGGCATCTTCTTCAGATCTCCACTTGTGAACTAGCATTCGACTGGAAGAATTACTAATCCATTTGGACGAATAATCATCCCGCGCTACGAAGCCATCAAGAGTCTGAGCCCATTTCAAAATGATATAAGGCCTCTTCTTTTCAATCTGAGTGAAAAACCTTCGATTTAGGTCCCGCGCTTTTCCCTCAAAAACGTCCTTGATTACCTCTATTCCCGCATCTTCAAGAATTTTGACACCCTTGCCCCCAACTTCAGGATTAGAGTCCATGGTTCCTATAACCACTCTCTTGATTTTCTTTGATTTGAGGAGATTTGCACAAGGAGGAGTCTTTCCAAAGTGAGCACAAGGCTCTAGGCTCACGTAGGCCGTCGATTCGGATAGTAATGATTGGTCATCTACGGAGTTTAGCGCATTCACTTCAGCATGAGGCCCTCCGTACTTTTTGTGGTAACCCTCACCAATAATCAACCCATTATGCACAATCACACATCCAACCATTGGGTTTGGCGAAACGCTTCCCCTTCCGAGCTCGGCCAGCTGTAGTGCTCTGAGCATGTATTTTTCATCCTGAGTCATTCTTTGGGCAGAATTTCTAAAACCTCAAGATCGGTTTGCTCATTTGGGAGTACCAGAACTTCAGGAATAATAAGTGGCTCATATCGATCATCTTTAGGATCCACATAAATAGTATATGTTCCTTCAGGAATTCTAAATAAAAAGACACTGGAAGTATTAGTCTGGGTGGAAAGGGAATCGGTGCCCTGGATAGCATAGATTGCTGGCTGCAAAGCTGATGGGCTGATCCTTCCCTCTATTTCTCCAGAGCCAATACCTGCAATTGCTGTAAGCTTTGGCGATAAGGAAAAACTGAGAGGCTCCTGGCTCAGGACATTGATGGATCGTTCAAGATCAAAATCAAGTAATAAATCGTAGGCCACTCCCACCTGAAGGTCCTGGTCAAAGGCTAAAGGAATTATCTCCATTCCAGAGTCTTCCAGGGGCATCGCATACTGCTTGTCATCCTCCCAAAGCGAGTGATTATTACCTAAAACCATTCTGACCTCTTCTATTGACCCTATTGGTAATTCACCTCTAGCCATCAGTAGAGCTGCACCTCCTACTAAAGCGCTCACCTCTATTTCCTTAACTCCAGGCTTATACTCTAAAAAAAAGGTCTGTAAACTAGTTTCCCTACCCTGAACCCTGACATCAACTTCCACTCCCTGCACGGTTACAAAAACTGAGTCCCAGGTAGCCGGTGTATCCACCAGTATAACATTGAGTAAAGCTTTTTGATCTGAAGACGAATCGTTGCAGGACAGAATGAATCCGAGGGTGACGGCTAGGAGAAAAGCTCTAAATAAAATCTTCAATTTGGACTGACCCATTGCGAATTCAAAAATAGGTTTTTTTGATGCTCTTTCCATGATTAATTATCCAATCCTAACTCTCAATCAAAACGAACCATCTATTTTTGGGCATGATGAAGTGGGAACAACTGTTGGGCCGTGGAAGGTTCGGCGATAAAGGTTTAAATGTAAGCTCCAATAACACCAGAAGTGAATTTGAGGTGGATTATGACCGAATTATCTTCTCAGAACCTTTCAGGAACCTGCAGGATAAGACACAGGTTTTCCCACTTCCAGATCAGGCCTTTGT
>CAZLUY010000045.1:0-4993 GCA_964562785.1 uncultured Limnohabitans sp.
TCTGGATACCAAAAGGACAGTCGGAGATTACCCTTGCTATTTGGCACTTGCTCCTGATCAAAACTATATAACAGTCGGTAATTATTCTGGGGGAAAAGTGAGCCTTTTTAAAGTGAATGGTGACAATCTGGAATTTATTCAGGATGTGACTCAGGCTGGCAGCAGCGTAAACAAAGACCGTCAGGAAAGCTCGCATGTACATAGCACAGTATTCAACCCAGATGGTACTTCGCTTTTAGTAGCTGACCTGGGCACAGATGAAGTTTATGCTTATTCCTTTGACCCTTCTAAGGATCAGCCTCTAACACTTTTGCATGTAAATCAAATGGAGCCTGGGGATGGCCCCAGACATATTGAATTCTCTCCTGATGGTAAAGAAGTTGCTGTCATTCAAGAGCTCACAGGTGTGCTTACCACCTTCTCTCTGGATAAAGGTGAACTAAAATTAAAGCAGCGCTTGTCCATATTGGATGAAGGTTTTGACGGTGGTATAGGTTCAGCTGAGGTTCATTATTCTCCAGACGGAAGAAATTTATATGCGTCAAACCGAGGTGATGCAAACAGCATTACTGTTTTCAAACGAGCTGACGATGACACTTTGGAAAAGGTGCAATACATAGGCTCAGGAGGAATTATGCCACGTAACTTCAATCTCACGAAAGACGGAAAATTCTTATTAGCTGCTAATCAGGCTAGCCATGATGTAGTAGTTTTTGAAAGAGACCCTGAATCAGGTAAGCTTACTTTAACGGATTTCAAAACAGAAATTTTCGCACCTGTTTATCTGTTCGCACTTTAATCTTCAGGAGATTCCCAGCTCAACTCATTATCATAGAATATCTCCCCATTCCTAATAGTCAGAGGAGATGCTAAGTTATTATGATAAAGCTGACCTGTGCCCAAACCCTGAGGTAAGGTTGGCGAATACGAAGACGCTAATTGAGAAATAACGTTAAGTCCAATATTGCTCTCAAGAGCTGAAGTCATCCACCAATCAATCCCTAGTTTCCCTGCTTCGCTTATCCAGGCTTTGGTTGCCTTTACCCCCCCAACCAAGGTTGGCTTCAAAATGATATACTGAGGATTAATATAACCAAGTAGATCAGCCTTATCACTTCGTCCTATTAACTCTTCATCCAGAGCTATGGGAAGTGGTGTTTGCTTGCAAAGAGTCTTCATTTCCTTCCATTGACCAGCTTTTATGGGTTGTTCAATACTATGAAGATCCAATGCGGATAGCCTCTCTAATTTAGCCAGAGCTTCATCAACCGGGAATGCTCCATTCGCATCAACTCTTAGAGTTATTTGATCAGCGTCAAACCTCTCTCGAATATATTGGAGGAGTCTAATCTCTTCCTCAAAATCAATGGCCCCTATTTTCATCTTGATGCAATCAAAACCAGCTTCTAACTTAGTTTTGATTTGATCCAGCATGAATTCTTTGTCTCCCATCCACACTAACCCATTAATTGGAATGGTTTTTTTGTGATCGAAGAAATCAT
The DNA here is from genome assembly GCA_964562785.1 of uncultured Limnohabitans sp. Classification (GTDB taxonomy): domain Bacteria; phylum Bacteroidota; class Bacteroidia; order Cytophagales; family Cyclobacteriaceae; genus Algoriphagus. The sequence goes on from CAZLUY010000045.1 coordinate 1,503, forward strand.
TTTTAAAATACTTTCTCTGTGCACCATGGCATAAATCAAGCAGTGCGGATTCTAAACCAAAACGAACGCTCGGAAATTCAAAAGGAATAAGCTCTTCAACTTGGTCAAGGATACTGTCCTCTTCAAGATCCCAAATCGCCCCAGAGACCATGGTCAACATTTCCTTGAGCCTAAGCTCAAAGTCAGGAATATGGTCTGGACTGAGATTGATTAAGGGCGCGGCTTCTCCCCAGCCAATCAACTTATTATCAGTACTGACTGCCTTTATCCAATAAACTGTATGCTCTCGCAACACACCTCTTGAAGTCCCAGCATCAAATCGAAACTGAAGTTTCCGCTTAACGAAAGAAAAATCCAATGACATTCTACTCATGAACAATTGTGTCTTTAGGCAGTAAAGCTTTCAGAGAATATATTTGCAAGCCAAAAGAGATCAAGTGCATGAATATCCCTGATATTGAACTAAAGGATTACGAATATACGCTTCCGGAAGAAAGGATTGCTAAACATCCACTCGAAAAAAGGGATCATTCCAAGCTCCTTCAGTATCAGGGCGGAAAGATCAGTCATCACCGATTTTTTGATCTTCCTGAATTCATAAAAGAAGGCAGTCTTTTGGTTTATAATGACACCAAGGTCATCCCTGCTCGGCTGATTTTTCAGAGAAAAACAGGAGCAAAAATTGAGATATTCTTATTGAAGCCCATTGCACCTTCTACTGTGATTCCTGAAGTAATGCTCTCCAGATCAGCAGTGACTTTCGAAACTATGATTGGCAATATCAAACGCTGGAAGGATGATGAAATACTTCAGGGAGTAATTGAGATTAATGGTCAGCTAATCACGATTGAGGCTGAATTGCTGGATAGAGATAACCTCCAAGTAAGATTTCAATGGAATAATGCTGATTTCCCATTTGTGGATATTGTTGAAGCCAGTGGAGAAGTCCCACTCCCCCCCTATCTCAACAGGAAGCCTATTGAAGAAGACAAGTCTCGCTATCAAACCATCTACTCTAGGAATGAAGGAGCTGTGGCTGCGCCTACAGCTGGTCTTCATTTTACAGAAGATGTCTTGAACAAAATTAAGGCAAATGGTGTGAATCAAGCTGAGGTCACACTTCATGTCAGCGCAGGCACTTTCCAGCCGATTAAGGTTGATAAAGTTGAAGAGCATCCAATGCATAGTGAGCAAATTCACCTTAGCAAGGAAACAATAAAGCAGGTCAGAGATAGTCTAGGGAAAATCATAGCGGTTGGTACCACCTCAGTTCGTACCCTTGAGAGCCTTTATTGGTTTGGCGTCAAACTAATTGAGGATAAAGAAGCCAACTTCGAAATTGAGAAGCTAATCGCCTATAAAAAAAGAGAAACTCTCCCCAATCCTGAGGAGAGCTTGAATGCTGTTATTGATTTTATGGAGCGAACAGGTAGATCAGAAATAATGGGAACAACTGAGATTTTTATCTTTCCAGGCTACACCTATCAATTAGTGAATGGACTTATCACCAATTTTCATCAGCCCGGATCAACATTAATTCTTCTAATAGCTACAATCCTTGGCGAGGATTGGAAGAAAGTATATCAGGAAGCTCTTGAAAATGGTTATCGTTTCCTGAGCTATGGTGATAGCAGTTTGCTGTGGATTCAGGATTAATCTGAACCGGATCCCAGCTTATTTATTCCGCCAATTAGATTCTGGTAGTAGGTTCTACCCACTGGAACTAGATCATCGCCTACTTTCACTTCCTTCACGTTGATTGCTTGAATTTCTTCAATTCGAACAATGTAACTTTTGTGTATTCGGATGAACTCTCTTTCTGGTAGTGCCGTCTCAAAATCCTTAAGAATATTTCTGACTGAATATACTCCTCCTCTGGAAACGACTGTGGTATAATTACCATCTCCTTTCAACCATAAGATATCCTGATACTTAATCTTTATCAGAGAACCTGCATGTCTGATAAATATAGCATCAGGAATCAATAGATTTGATGGTTCTGAAGCAAGTACACTTTTATGTCCGTTGCCGTTTATTCTCTCTAATATTTCTCTCATACCTCTTCTCGATTTGTTTGTCCAACTTTTTGTCTAATCTCATTGTTTGACTTTCTTGCCTTTTTCTTTCAACTATTATTTCCCTAATAAAAATCTCATAATGCTCAGAAAACTAGGAAGTTGTTTAGTATGTGTTTTCCTTCTCGCCTGCAGTGAAGATGACCCTATCCCAGAGCAAACGAGTATAGTCACTATTGAAGCATTTGAGTTTGTTTCGGCTTCTTCCTTGAATGCACGAACGAGCAGCAATACGAACTGGATCCACCCTTTGGATGATCAGATTCAATTAGTCTTTCGAGAGACCATCGGTAGTAGGGTTTACAATTTCAATATTAATCCAAACGACCCTGGATCATCCGAAATAATCCTCCCATATGGGACTTACGATCTTAGTTCCGAAGGAGAGGATGCAGCCGCCTTGCGCTTTTTGCCAATGGTTATAGATGAGAGTATAACTCTTTCAAATCCTAATGAATCACTCGTTCTCCAGGCAGGGGTTAATCATGGACTGGTTACTTTAGACAAAGAAGATCTTGAAGGATCACCATCACTTGAAAATGTTTTGCTCGCAGAGAATCAAGGATATTACTACCTGTATTTAAGGCATGATGAATCAGGTATTCTAACCATTCAACCAAAAGGAAGCAATGTGTCTTTTGAAGTTCCCATTATAGGCTCCCTACTACTCCATAGTCATATTGATCTTGAGTTCGACGATGACAGAGAAGAAACTCAATTTTCGACTCCAGATTTTAGTTTTACTGAAGAGGACATCAAGATCACTGAGGAGGGATATCCAGCCTCCTTGAAGCCTAATCGATTAGGCACTTTGACCAATTCTCAATTTGAAAATTCAGGTTTGGCTTTTATTGACGGTAGACTTTTTTCTATAAACGATGGAGGAAATACTCCAGAAATCTATGAGCTCGACCCTAATAATGGGGAAGTTCTCAGAGTGGTTGAGCTAAGCAATGTTGACAATATTGATTGGGAGGATTTAGCTTTAAGTGATGAAAGTCTATTTATAGGAGACTTTGGAAATAATCAGGGGACAAGACAGGATCTAAGGGTTCTCAAATTGCCGATAGTCGATGTACTCAATAATGATGATGTTATGGCTGAAATCATACCTTTTAGCTATGAAGATCAAATAGACTTTTCAGGAGCTAATCCTAATCATGATTTTGATTGCGAGGCATTTATCTATCAGAATGGTTCCCTTCATCTTTTCACTAAAAACCGAAGTAATGAGTCCACAAATCATTATTCATTGAATGCAAATGGAATCGACCAGATTGCTACAAGACTAGGAGAACTTGAAGTGGGAGGTCAAATTACCGCGGCTGATTGGAACCCAGAAACTTCATCCCTAATACTTCTTGGATATAAATTGAATTCATTCGCCTCCACAGTTTTCTCTTGGGAAATATCTGA
>CAZLUY010000046.1:0-15421 GCA_964562785.1 uncultured Limnohabitans sp.
AAGGCTTTAAGTAAGCCACATGGCGCTTCAATCGTCATTTCGGTCAAAGGTTCTGCTTTTTCAACCCATCCAGCCTCCACTGCAAGTTTTGCAATCGCAATGGTGGCATGTCCGCACATAGTGCTGTAGCCTTCATTATGAAGAAAGACTACGCCGAAATCAGCAACTGAACTTGGTGTCACCACCACTCCATACATATCGGCATGACCTCGTGGCTCAAACATTAGGGCTGTTCTTAGATGGTCATAATTGGACTTGATATATCGTCTGTAATCCAAGACGCTCTCCCCTTGGAGTTCAGGAAAACCATCCAGAATCACCCGTAAGGGCTCTCCGCAGGTATGCATGTCAATTGTGCGAATAGATTGCCAATTTTCAGGAACTGTAAAGGATGAGCTACTGAACATAATGTATCTGTATTAAGAACTCTGATTAAGTTTTAAAAGCAATTGAGCGGTGACCAAATCCTCCAGGGCATGGCCCACGGATTTAAAAAGTGTAATCTCTTCCGTGCCATTTCTACCGCTGACTTCCCCTTTGCATAGACCAAAAAGATCTCCCTGGATATCTCCTAGGCTTAGGATTCCTTCTGCAATAGGCACTGCCAAATCCCCAGTTTCTTTGGGAGCCATTCCAATCGTGTCTACAAAAACCCGACTCCTACGGATCACCTCATTATCAGCCTCCCTCATATCGGGTCTATAGGATCCAACAAGATCAATATGCTGACCGGGCTTTAGCCATTCTCCTTTGATTAATGGCTCTTTACTTATCGTTGCCGCCGAGATGATATCAGCCGCGCCCACTGCCTCTTCCAAATCATGAACGACTTCTACGTTTTGAATTTTATCGCTTTTGCTTTCAGCTAATGCTTCGGCCTTTTGCTTTGATCTTCCATAAACCAACAATCGATTTATCGCTCTTTGGCTAGCGTGAGCGTCAATAAGGAATGGGGAAAGTGAACCTGTCCCAATCATCAGTAAAGTTTGGGAATCTGTTCTGGATAAGTAGGATGAAGCCAAGGCTGATGCCCCTGCAGTTCTCCAATTGGTCAAGGTCTTCGCCTCCATAAGACATTTCGGCGTTCCCGTTTGAGCATCGAGCAAATAGTAAATACCCTGGATGGTAGGGAGGTCCTTACTAGAATTATCTGGTGCGACGGTTACGATTTTAACTCCTGCAACTTCCCCAGAGCTTACAGCTGGCATTAGCAGAAGGGTGTTCTCAGGAGCACTTGGATTATTCTCATAATTCAAATGCATTCTTGGAGGAATGACATAATCCTTAGTAAATCCAATTCTCAGGGCTGCGACGACCTGATCATATGACAAAAGCTTAGCGATATCATCGGCCGAAAAATAGGGTAGGGGATTGGACATGATCAGATTCTGAAGATGAGCAAAATAAATGCTTAAGTCCGGATCACAAAAAAGCCTATCTCCGAAATCTCGGAAATAGGCTTTGTCCCTTTGAAGCTTCCTGATCAATCTTCCTTTAGCATAGTCCGGCTTCCTTCAATTGGCTTCAGCCTGGCAAATGCCATTTCATCATCAATATTCACAAAGGTGTGGAGCATCCCGTCCTTAAAGAAGCGAATGGCGGATGTAGGGTAATCTTCGATTTTTTGTTCATGAAGCATATTATAGTCTTGATCAAAAAGAGTAATTACCTGCTTTTTAATCACTGAATCGGCAATCACTCTATCCTTATCCAGTGTAATCCTCCACAGCAAATTCTCGTCAGGCTGGGCAATCATCCCTTCAAAAACTACTTGCTCATTTTTTCTTTTTCTTGCTTCTATAAATGCCTCCCGAGAGTCAAAAACTGAAGACGCTTCTGCTGTTTTGGAATTGCTTGTTAAACCGGCTTTAAAGACTTTTCGCTCCAAGGAGTCAGACCCAAATTTCAAGATAAAGGCTTCATTAAAAGTCGAAGTAGAAATCACGAAGTCATCATTTACAAAACCAGAAAATACTTGCTCTCCAGTAACCATCCTCATCTGATCGGTATCCATTGTAATATCAAATTTACCAATCCGCTCAAACAGATCTCCGACATCCAATTGGGAAATGGTTTTGGCCTCAAGGTCCAGTTTCAAAAAACTCTTGGCTGGCTCACCAAATCCTTCTTCTACAAGACGTGTAAAGAACATCTTTCCATCTGGCGAAAAAGTACCGTAAATAGCAATCTTTTGCCCCTCTGGAATCTCAAATCCACTCCATTCAGCTTTATCGAACTTAAAGGTATCTACCAGCTCTCCTTTCAGATTGATCTCATAAATGGTATTGAAATCAAAAAGCTTAAGATTTCCATTGTCAAGAACCTGAATACTTGCAATAAACCCTCCTGCTCCTACACCATTGGGACCTTCACGCTCAAGTTGTACCGTCTCCTTCAATTTCATCTGGTCCAGATCTACAATTTCCAGGAGAAATGAATTAGGGTTCAGATTATAAAGGGTCTTAGCATCACTGCTGATATCAGAGATAGTCATGCCCCAATTGAGAAAGAAAAAATGATCTCCTGGGTCCACTAGGACAGTATCCATCTCGTAAACGAGTTCATAATTGGAAACAAGATTATTTTCTCCTTCCTCTTGCCCTCCACAAGAATAGAGGAAGGCAATCAGGGGTATAAGGAATATCTTCTTCATCAGCTTCAAAGAGATTGATTGATCTGGCTTGGAATTTAATCAGTGCTTACCAAACCACCTCGGTCTCCGGATCCTCCTGACTTCGGTTTGATTCTGGCAAATCCCATCTCATCATCAATATTAACATAAGTATAAAGCATCCCATCCTTAAAGAATCTAAGGGAAGCATTCGGATAGTCTTCAATTTTTTGCTCATGAAGCATATTGTAATCCGTATCAAACAGGGTAACTACTTGCTTCTTAACTACCGAATCTGCAATCATTCTGTCCTTATCCTCAGCAAATCGCCAAAGCAAATCTCCCTCTGGATGATAGATCATTCGTTCAAATTCTACCTGCTCCTTTTTCTTATTCATGGCTTCCATCAAGGCTTCCTGCGACTCAACTTCATCCGGGAAATCGCCAGTTTTTCCATTGCTGGTCAAAGTAGCATTGAAATTCATTTGAGAAAGAGAATCCATACCTGGCTTCCATACAAAGGCTTCATTAAACGCAGCATTGGAAAGAATAAAATCCCCATTCACAAAATCCGTGTAAACATCTTCACCTGTCGTCATCATCATGGTTCCATCTCCACTTCTCATGGTGATGCTAAATTCATCTAATCGCTGAAACATATCCCCAGCATCCAGGAGCTGAATGGTTTTGTTTACCATATCTAATTTTAACATAGCCTTAGAAGGTTCTCCAAAGTCTAACTCATTCAGCCTGGTAAAAAAAGTGCTGCCGTCAGGTGAGAAAGTACCGTAATAGTCGATTTCTTCATTCTCTCCAAATTCATAGCCTGTCCACTCCGATTTCTCAAATTCGAATTTGTCAACCAAACCACCTTGCTGGTTAACTTCAAAAACTCGGTTAAAATCAAACAGCTTAATATTTCCATTATCCAAAACCTGTAGCTTTCCAATAAAACCGCCACCTACACCATTAGGACCCTCACGCTCCAATTGCACAGTTGTTTTCAATTTCATCTGATCCAAATCGACAATCTCAAGCAATAAGGAATTTGGATTGAGATTGTAAAGGGTCTTAGCATCACTGCTCACGTCGGCAATGCCCATCCCCCAATTCAGGAAGAAAAAGTGATCGCCTGCATCAACCATCACCGTATCTATTTCATAAGTGAGATTGTAGTTCATGCTCGCCGGAGATTCACTTGACTCACCTCCGCCACATGCATAAATCAAAGCGATTAGGGGTAAAAAGAGTAATTTTCGCATAGTTTTAATTATTAATAGTTAGTACTGAAAATGCTAATTCATCATTGATGTTGACATAGGAGTAAACCGAGCCAGCATACATAAAAAGATTTGTTGGTCTGGAAGACCATTCTCCTAGCTCATGCTCAGAAATTAGATCCAAGTCTTCATCATATATAAACAGATAAATCTGATATTTCTTGTTCTCACTGTCATACTCTCGATGAAGAGCATTGTAGCCAAAGCGAAAAAATTGTTGGGTTTTTTCATTCCAAAGAAATTTGGAAAAGGTGATCTGGCTTTCCAGCTTCATTGCCTCCACAGCAAACTCCTCTTGTGAAAAGACTCTTCTCTTGTTTATCAATTTTTTCTTAGAGGCAACTGCTTTATGATTAATCCCTTTATACACCAATGAATCCGACATTTCATCATATCGATACACTCCTGATTCATAGGAAGTAGATAATAGCAGGCCTGACTCAAAAATTTGAACGATCAGCGATTCACTTGCCATTTGCCCCCCGCCTTCTTCCCGAATCTCAACTCGATATTCAGGAAAATCACTCCACTGAGGGATACCATAAACAAAGGCTTTTTGCTCAGCTAAGTCAACTCTACAAAGTTTCCTGTCCTGGGTTTCCATATTAAGAACGGTGGCATAAAGCTGACCGCCTTTAGAATCCAGCCGCCCACCAAGGCTTAGGTCAAAAGGCTCAACATCATCTGGCAACGTAAAGGACTCAAGCCTCCTTCGGTAATCTGTGAGCCTTTTTCCCGTGGTAGTAAAATCTCCGTTCTGGAAACTGGCAAGGTAGAATGTAGAATCTGATGTGATTTTAAGATTAGAGATTAGCATTCCAATCGCATCTGGCCCCTCCCTAGAGAATTCCTTAACAGAAAGAATCCTTCTCTTTTCTAAGTCGATTGTATAAAGCTGAGGGGCCTTCTCATCAAAAATGTAAAGCAAGCCATTTTTAGTGACATCAAAAGCCTGCATTCCATAGCCTAGAGAGAATAACTCTTCGCCTGAATCAACGAGAACGGTATCCAGGTTGAAAGAAAAATCTACCTCCTCAGCTATTTTCTTGGTTTCATTCTCCTCGGAGCAAGCCCAGAATGACGCAAAGAAAAGAATGAAAAAATACCTCCTCAGAATCACTTACAGTTGAAAATCCATTATCGCAAACCCAAGCTCATCATCAATGTTCACATAGGACCATAGCTTCCCATCCTTAAAGAATGCATTACTAGGAATCCTCTCAAGGTCCGGCAATTCGGTTTCCCCAATAAGGTTCAACTCTTTATCAAAAGCATATAGATATACCTCTGACTTTGCTGGGTCATCTGGATTAAGCTTTGGCAAATTCTTACCTCCAAAGCGGAAAAAGCGGCCACTGACCTCGTCCCAAAGCAAGGGATTATAGCGAACTTGTTCCTGCAGTTTTAGCATTTCTGCCTGAAACTCTTCCTGAGATTCTACTTTGCTTCTTACCTCTCCCGTTTTTTGGGTAGGCGTAATCTTATGGGGAAATTCAAAAAGCTGAAGGGAATCAGAGGCAATATCATATCTATAAACCTTGCTAGTAGCCGTGGAGGAGATATACAAATAATCCTCCATAAGATTAGTCGCAATATCTTCTAGATATATGCTAAAACTGGTCTGGCTTTGAAGGATGATTCTAAAATCTCCCGCAATATCCATTTCTGGTATATCAATCAGGTTGCCCGTCTTGGTAGTCGTATTAACGACTGCAAAATCTCTGGACCCTTCCATAAAATCCCCAGGTAGTGAAAAATGCATTTTCGCATCAGGAGAGATCACCACATTATAATTCAGCATAGTCTCAGCATCTATGTCTAAACCTTCGACATCTCCTGCCTTTAAGTTAAAATCCTCCAGCTTTTCACCCTGAAGGTTAAAAATCCCCGCCAAATTGAAACTTGAAATGTATACCCGATCTCCATCAAGTAATTGGAATGCGGTAGGAAAATCACCAATCCCATTTGGTCCTTCCTTTTCAAAGACATATTTCTCAGCTAAAACCTGATTATCCAAATCAATCTTTAATAATCCCTGATCTTGGGGTACCAATAAATACATATACTTCCCGTCAGAAGTCACGTCTGATAATCTAAGACCGTTCGCAAGGTTGATCAATTCTTCTCCTGGATCTACTTGAACAGTATCAACCGAATAGGTAAAATCCTCAAGAATATTTTGTGATTCATTTTCAGAGGTACTGGACTCTGAACAAGAAAAAAATAGAATCGCCAATGAGGCGAAAAGGGTAATTCGTTTCATGAATTGGTTGGTTTTAGTAATCAAAAATGTACATCAGCCTCATAATCAGACTATAGAAGCCTTGAAGATAATTTTTTATCCTGTATATGTCGGATACGCTGTCTTATTATATGACAGTAAAACCTAAAAAATTCTTAAAAAAGGGGGAGATCGCTAAAAATCAGATCTGCTCCAATAGCGTTCTAAACGCCAGAGCCTTTTCTCCATAACGGATTTGGGTCTGAACCCTAAGGTCCTGGGCATATAGTCGCTCGTATTCTACCAGCTTATTTGTGGACTCAGCCATGAATTGAATACTGTAATTAGTGCTTTCATCGTCAGCGCTATTCAGTAACCTAAAAAATTTGTGCTCGGTGAATAAGCCTGTAGCAAAGACATCAGGAATATGTGTTTCTTTCATCCACTTAACAAAGTCCTCTTCTACGGAATGGGCAACAGTGTAGGTTATATTATAAAGTATCATAAGGTAGAAAGTGAATGGTTTTTATTTCTTTTGCTAACAAATACTGGTCAGCAAAGTTAGGAAACCCAAATTCCTTATCCCCCACACGCAGAGAAAAATATGTCCTCACAGGAGTTAAGTTCATCAGGCAAGCAGCGCAATATCAAGTTGCTTGTGGCTCAGATTCTTATAATTGCTGTTTACGCCGCTGGAGCCATAGGCCTAAGCCTACCGGAGTACAAGGAACTTTTCTTGTTTTTGACTCCCTTCCAGCTTATAGGTACAAGCATCCTTATCCTTGGATTTCACAAAGGATGGAATGATGCCTTTCCTATTTTCGGAGCAGCGGCTTTTTGGATCGGTTTCGGTTCAGAAATTCTCGGCATCCATACCGGCCTTATATATGGTGATTATGTCTATGGACCTACCTTAGGTCCAAAGCTCTGGGAGGTACCCCTGGTCATTGGACTTAATTGGTTTTTACTGGCCTACCTATCGGGCTCATTATTCGAAAAGAATATCAAGAATGACTATGTCGCAGCTATTGCAGCAGCAAGTGTCATGACCGCCTTGGATTTTATTATGGAACCAGTAGCCGTCGCAATGGATATGTGGTATTGGAAATTTGATCTGATTCCATTCTCCAATTATGCAGGTTGGTTCATAATTTCTTTTTTGATACAACTCATTTACCGCAAAACGAATTTCATCAAGGCCAATCCTCTTGCGCCCGTTTTACTGGTGTGTATGATTCTTTTTTTTACGGTTTTGAATTTTACAATCGCCGCATAATCTTTAGAGGATTTTCAAACGTTCCTTTTGGTTTGAAATTTGATTCCTAGAAGCACGAACAAAACACAATTGAGGAAGTTGTTATGATGATGGTATATGCAATTGGCTTTATTCTGGTAGGATTTGCCGTTATGGAGTTTTCAGGATGGGCCATACACAAGTATCTAATGCATGGTCCACTTTGGTCAATTCATAAAACCCATCACCAGCCGTCTAAAACGTTTTTCGAGCTCAATGATCTGTTTTCCTTCCTTTTTGGAAGTATAGCCGTGGTGCTAATAATTCTTGGTTTTGAATCTTTGGATTACAGGTTTTGGATGGGTGTTGGAATAAGTATTTATGGAATGCTGTACTTCGTGCTCCATGATGTACTTATTCACAGAAGATTGAAATGGTTTGATAGACCCGGCAACGCATTTCTGAAAGGAATTTTCAGAGCTCACCAGGCCCATCATAGAACTAATAAAAAAAACGATGCCGTATCATTCGGCTTGTTTGTTGTACCGAAGGAGTATTTTAAAGAGAAGGAATAGTGAGCACGTATTCAATCAAAGATCTGGAGCAGCTCTCCGGCATTAAGGCACATACTCTTCGGATATGGGAACAGCGATATAATCTCCTTGACCCAAAAAGGACTGAGACAAATATTCGCTATTACGACGACGAAGACTTAAAATTGATCCTGAATGTTGCATTGCTTAATGACAATGGATTCAAGATCAGTAAGATTGCCAATATGTCCGCTTCTGAGAAGCGAGAAGAGGTAGTCAAACTTACAGAGAGGTCCCTCACTCATGATGATCAAATTCACGCCCTAACTATCTGTATGATAGAAATGGACGAGGAGCGATTTGACAAGGTCCTTTCTACAAATATCCTCAAGCTCGGTTTCGAGCAGACGATGCTTAATATTATATATCCCTTTATGTCAAAGATTGGGGTACTATGGCAGACCGGTGCCATCAACCCGGCTCAAGAGCATTTCATTTCCAATCTGGTAAGACAAAAGCTTATTGTAGCGATAGATGGTCAGGTGCATTCTGGAGGAGGTAAAAAATTCTTGCTCTTCTTGCCAGAAGGGGAACTGCATGAAATCTCCATCCTCTTTGCTACTTATATTATTAAGTCAAAAGGCCATCGAGTAATCTATTTAGGACAAAGCACTCCAAATGATGACCTTCTGTCCGTTTATGATTTACATCAGCCTGAATATCTATTAACAGTGATCACTACTTCACCATCCTCTGAATATGCTCAAGAATACATCGATGCTATTTCAGAGAGATTCACAGAAGCAACAATTTTGATGACGGGATACCAAATAATTGGACAGGATCTGGAATTCCCAGAAAACGTTAAATGCTTGAATTATATCCGCGATATAAAGGAGTTTGTAGAGGATGTAGTAGAGGCTCCTCAGGAGAAATAGTTTAGAAAAATCACATTTTGTTTAAACAAAGGCATTTCCTTGAAATGCCTTTACTTTTTTAAAACACTCTCAAAACGTCATTCAGAGGGCATTTTCTGGATATCCACAGTTTTTGTTTAACTATGTTCAAAATTAATTCAACAAAATGCTTGTATTTTGTTTAATGCTTGTTACATTTGATTAAACAAAAAATCAAAGGAACCATGACGACTCTTGAATTCAGTTACTCTTTGAATAAACTATCCAGCAGCCTAAAGCCATTCGCGCTTAAACTGACTAGAGATATGGATGATGCCAACGATCTTTTGCAGGACACCATGGTCAAGGCTTTCACAAACAAAGATAAGTTCACCGAAGGCACTAATCTAAAGGCCTGGTTATATACTATCATGAAGAATACCTTCATTACCAACTATCAGAGAATGGTGAGAAGAGGTACTTTCGTAGATACTACAGAAAATCTTCACTACATAAACTCAAGTAGTGTACAAATAGAAAATGGAGCGTATCAGAACTTCACAATGAATGATACATATGCTGCCATTGATAAACTAGATGATGTTTATAAAACCCCATTTATGATGCATTTCAGAGGTTTTAAATATCACGAGATTGCTGATAAGCTAAACATTCCGATAGGAACTGTTAAAAATAGAATTCATATTGCTAGGAAGTTGTTGAAAGCGGAGTTGACAGTCTATAGACACAAAAACTAATGCTATGAGCCAGAAAAAAGTGGTAGTGATAGGTTCAGGATTCGCTGGACTATCAGCAGCTACCCATCTGGCAAAAAATAACTACTCAGTCACCCTGATTGAAAAAAATGAATCCCCTGGTGGAAGAGCGCGGAAGTTCGTCCAACAGGGGTTTGTTTTTGATATGGGTCCGAGTTGGTATTGGATGCCCGATGTATTTGAAAACTACTTTACCCATTTTGGAAAAAAACCAGAAGACTATTATTCACTAGTGAGGCTAGACCCCTCCTATGCAGTGGTCTATGGGGAAAATGACACACTAGATATTCCTGCAAACCTCCAGCAATTCAAGGAAATGCTGGAAGACATTGAGCCTGGCGCTGGAGCCCAGCTGGATGAATTTCTTGCTCAGGCCAAATACAAGTATGAAGTAGGAATTCATGATTTGGTCAATCGCCCAAGCCGATCCTTATTTGAGTTCACCTCACCTAAACTTCTTGTCGACATGGTACGAATGGATATTTTCCAGTCCATGTCAAAACATGTAAGGAAATTCTTTAAGAATGAAAAGATCATTCGGCTTATGGAATTCCCTGTGTTGTTTTTGGGTGAGACAGCCGAAAATATCCCGGCCCTTTATAGCCTTATGAATTATGCAGATATCGCTCTTGGAACCTGGTATCCAAAGGGAGGGATGCATGAAGTAATCAAAGGAATGGTGGCTCTTGCCGAAGAACAAGGTGTGCATATCAAATACAATGCTGAGGTAGAGGAGATTGAAATAGAAAACGGTGTTGCCAAAAGAATTCGATTAATCAATGGTGAAAAAATCGAAGCGGATATTGTTGTTGCCGGAGCCGACTATCACCACGTAGATAAACATTTGGTTAATCCTAAATACTCCAACTATTCCGAGGAATACTGGGACAAGAGAGTGATGGCTCCTTCCAGCCTTCTCTTTTATCTGGGACTAGATACCAAACTGAAAAATTTAAGGCATCATAATCTATTCTTCGATGAGCCATTGGGGCCACATGCCGATGCCATCTACAAAAACCCAAGATGGCCTGAAAAGCCTTTATTCTATGCTTCTGTTCCTTCTTTGACTGATCCGACTGTCGCCCCTGAAGGAAAGGAAAACATGTTTTTGCTTATTCCACTAGCGCCGGATTTAGAAGACACGGACGAAATGAGGGAAAAGTACTATGACATTATCATGGAGAGGCTGGAAAGGATTACTGGTCAGGAGGTAAGATCACATGTCGTTTACAAACGATCTTATGCTCATGCTGATTTCAAATCAGACTATCATGCTTTCAAGGGTAATGCCTATGGTTTGGCGAATACACTCTCACAAACAGCCATCCTAAAGCCCTCCCTTTAAAACAAAAAGGTCTCTAATCTGTATTATACAGGCCAGCTTACTGTGCCAGGGCCAGGGGTACCACCTTCACTTATATCGGGACGAGTGGTATCAAATGAGGTAATGAAAGAGAATAATTCGTAAATAAAATTTATATTCAAGAACATGGATGCTGTAGAATTATATGACAACACCACGCTGGAGTGCAGTCGACTGATTACTCAGCGCTATAGCACCAGTTTTACTTTAGGGATTAAAACTCTGGATAAAAAGTTTCATTTACCGATCTATGCCATCTATGGTTTCGTGAGATATGCAGATGAAATTGTAGATACTTTTCACGATCAAGACAAGGGGAATCTTTTGGCCAAATTCAAAAGTGATACTTACGAAGCGATTGATCGAAAGCTCTCTTTAAATCCTGTTCTGCACGCCTTCCAACTTATGGTCAATAAGTATAACATTGACCACGAGCTAATCGAGTCCTTTTTGAAGAGTATGGAGATGGATCTTGATTTCAAGACCTACAACGATCACAGGTATCATGAATACATCTACGGATCGGCTGAGGTTGTTGGATTGATGTGTTTACGGGTTTTTTGTGAAGGAGATAATGAGATGTATGAGTCGCTTAAGGAGCCTGCATGTAAACTTGGTGCTGCTTTCCAAAAAGTAAATTTTCTACGGGATATTAAGAGCGATTTCGAAGAAAGAGGACGAGTGTATTTCCCTGGAGTGGATTATTCCCATTTCGATAAATCAGCGAAGCAAGCTATCGAGGAAGACATTCAAAAGGATTTTGATGATTCTTTGATTGGCATCGAAGGTTTGCCTGAAGGAGCTCAGCTCGGGGTTCGTGTAGCTTACTTGTATTACCAAAAACTCTTTGACAAGATCAAAGGTCTCCCAGCGGAAACAATCACCCAACAAAGAATAAGAATCCCAAATACGAAGAAAATTACCCTACTGCTCGGAACCTACTTTGGTACCAAGTTAGGGATATCATAAGTAGCTTTTATTCAAGAATTGAGATTTGCTCAAAGAAGTAGTTTGAGCGGAAAAACAATTCAAAGTTTTCAAAGTTTAGAGTTCATGAAAAATCTCCAGGTTCACATCGATCAGCATTCCGGCTTCTGCTTTGGCGTAGTCTATGCGATTGAAATGGCCGAAGAGATTTTGGACGAGCAAGGCTATCTTTACTGTCTTGGTGACATCGTACATAACGATGAAGAAGTAAAACGCCTGACGAATAAAGGACTAAGAATAATCAATCATGATGATCTCAAAAGTCTATACAACGAGAAGGTTCTCATAAGGGCTCACGGTGAACAACCTTCTACCTATGAGCTTTCAATTCAAAACAATCTGACCCTTATTGATGCAAGCTGTCCAGTAGTTTTGAAGCTTCAGAACAGGATCAAAAATTCTTTCGATAAAGAGGAGCAGATCTATATCTATGGTAAGCATGGCCATGCTGAAGTAATTGGGCTTCTTGGGCAGACCAATAACAAGGCAGTGGTTTTCCAGGATATTTCTGAGTTGGACATTAATACGATGCCTAAGAACATTACGCTTTACAGCCAGACTACAAAGTCCACTGATAAGTTCTACGAAATAAACGAGATTCTAAGAGAAAATGGGATCACGGTCCGAACCAATGACACCATTTGCAGACAGGTTTCAAATCGAGATAAAGAGCTAAGAGAATTCGCTGACAGATTTGATCGAATTGTTTTTGTAAGTGGGACTAAGTCATCAAATGGAAAGGTTCTCTTCAATGTGTGTAGAGAAAAAAATCCTAACACCTACTTTGTTTCGAACCCTGAAGAAATTCAATTAGACTGGTTTGATTCAAATAACTCAGTGGGTATCTGTGGTGCCACATCCACCCCTATGTGGTTAATGGAAGAAGTTCGCGAGCGAATTTTAACCTTTTAAGAATTCAACCCATATTTGGATATGGATTCGGCAAACACCTTCTCCAAAACTTCCCTGAATAGTAAAGGTGTAGCATTTGCTATAACCATTATATTGCTTTGGGGGCTTTCATTAGCTTTTTGGTTAAGCTTTCAGATCGATTGGAGAAGTCCCCTAACCTATCTGGGAATTCTCATTCAGACCCATCTGTACACAGGGCTCTTCATTACCGCCCATGATGCGATGCACGGCCTTGTATCAACAAATAAGAGGGTGAACCGTACTTTGGGATGGATCTCAGCTATCTTGTTTTCCTATAACTTCTACTGGCGACTTTTTCCTAAGCATCACGAGCATCATCGATTTGTCGCAACGGATAAGGACCCTGATTATCACAGCTCGGACAATTTCTTCATATGGTATTTCAGTTTTGCCAAGCAGTATGTTAACATCTGGCAAATCCTCCTAATGGCTTGTACATATCATCTATTAAAGTTGGCCATCCCTTCAGAGAACCTAATTGTTTTTTGGATGATCCCAGCAATTTTATCCACTTTTCAGCTGTTCTATTTTGGCACTTATCTCCCTCACCGTGGAGAAAAGGAAAATGAGCACCACTCAAAATCCCAGTCCAAAAACCATCTCTGGGCTTTTCTAAGCTGCTATTTTTTCGGCTACCATTATGAGCATCATAATTCTCCCGGAACTCCTTGGTGGAAACTATGGGAGGAAAAAGAGAAACAAACGGCTTGAAATCGTTGATTTAACTCAAAAATCACACGTTCTTCCAAACTTTTTAGTCGGTATTTGCTTTTGACAATAGCTAAACCGACATCATGAGAAAAATTGTACTCTTCACCCTTTTCTTCCTTGGCTCCTTAAGCGCTTTTTCCCAAGGTGTAATTCGTGGAAGAATATTCAATCCCGTCAATAATGAGCCAGTGGCCTTTGCCAATGTGCTCATTCTTGAAACAAGTTTCGGTGCCATTTCAGACGAAGATGGGAATTATGAAATCACTGATATCCCTCCAGGACTTTATAATGTTCGGGCAAGCTTTGTCGGCTACAAAACCCAAACTCAATACGAAATTCAAGTTACCCTCGCGAGGCCAGTTCAATTAGATTTTGAATTATCTGAGGATGCCGCTGAACTCAATGAGGTGGTGGTCAATTCAGAGTTTACTCGTGATGAAGAGACACCAGTCTCGGTACGAAAACTTAATTCGAATGAAATTGAACGATACCCTGGTGGAAACCGTGACATTTCGCGAGTAATCCAATCTTTACCTGGTGTCGCCAGTACCGCGAGCTTTAGAAATGATATCATTATCAGAGGAGGGGCGCCAAACGAAAACAAGTTTTTTGTTGATGAGATTGAGGTTCCGGTAATTAATCACTTTGCCACCCAAGGATCTTCAGGTGGTCCTGTCGGCATCCTTAATGTGAATCTCATCAAGAACGTCGATGTAATCACCGGAGGGTTCCCGAGCAATCGCATGAACTCTCTTAGCTCCTTTTTTGAATTCCAGTTGAAGGAAGGTAGGAGAGATAAGATGTTCACTCAGTTTACTGTTGGAGCATCGGAACTCACCTTATCCAACGAAGGCCCCATCGGGAAAAATACTACCTACCTGGTTTCAGCCAGACGGTCCTACCTAAGCGGACTTTTCAGGTTACTTGGTCTACCTTTTCTACCAACATTCAACGATTTTCAGGTTAAAACTACCACCAAGCTAAACGAGAAAACGGAGCTTACTTTCATTGGAGTGGGTGCCATAGATGACTTCGTTTTGAATGAGGATGTTCCGAATGATGAAACTGAAGATGAAAGAGCAGACCGACTATATCTACTTAGTGTTCTTCCAGTTCAGAAGCAATGGAATTACGCCACCGGTATCAAACTAAAACGATACAGAGACAATGGTTTTTGGACCTTCATCTTGAGCCGAAACATGCTCAACAACGAGTCCATTAAGTATCAAAATAATGACGAAAGCTCTGAAGATAACCTTCTCTTCAACTACGTTTCTCAAGAATCTGAAAATAAGTTTAGAGCCGAGAATAGCATATTCGAAAATGGCTACACGTTGAAGTATGGTGTCAATTATGAATACTCTCGCTATTTCATTGACAACTTTGATCGATCTACGCTGGCAAGTACTGGTGAGGTCATCGATCAGGAATCTGTCTCTAATTACAATAGCTATGGTGCCTTTATTTCAGGAAGCAAAAACTTCGTGGATGATCGATTGCTCCTGACAGGGGGGGTAAGGATGGATGGTGCTGACTTTGGAAGTACAGCCCAAAACCCCTTAAATCAAATCAGTCCCCGGTTCTCAATTTCTTATCAGATCAAGCCAAATCTATTCGCAGTGGCGAATGGTGGGATTTATTACCAGAGACCTCCATATACAGCATTGGGCTATGTAAATGAAGAAGGAGAATTGGAAAATCAGGAAAATGATATCCGCTTTATTAGAAACACACAAATAATCGGTGGTCTTGAATTTCTAGCTCCAAATAAAAACAGAAAGTTCGGTGCGGAATTGTTCTACAAAAGATACACTAACTATCCTACCTCAATCCGTAACGGTATTTCCTTAGCCAATCTTGGAGCGGACTTTGGAGT
>CAZLUY010000047.1:0-2189 GCA_964562785.1 uncultured Limnohabitans sp.
CTATTGAGTTTAGAAAGATACATCAATATGTGACCTTCACTACGGTCAGACCAGCACAACATGCATTGGCAGAATATCTGAAAAAGGAGACATATTATGCCCTTCCCAATTTCTATCACACGCAGCGTGACTTATTCAATGAGGGTCTGAGGAAATCAGGTTTGCAATTTGAGCCTTGTCAAGGAAGTTTTTTCCAACAAGCATCTTATGGACATCTTTCTAAAATGTCTGACAAGGAATTGGCAATGAAAATGACTAAGGAATTGAAAGTTGCCTGTATCCCGGTATCATCATTTTACGCTGACGGTACTGACCACAAGATCATTCGTTTCTGCTTTGCAAAACAGGATCAAGAATTAATCGAATCTACAAGACGATTGGAATCCTTAGAGAGAATCCTTTAGGCTAAAACGTTGGCGCAATAATCCAAACACTTCTGCACCTCAAGGATAGGATTGGAGCCTTGGGGTATTTTGTATTCCAACTCAATGGTTGCTGGAAAACTATATGCGTTTTCTTTCATCGTAAGAAGAATTTCCTCAATCGGTGTATCTCCTTCGCCCCATGGAAGATTAGCCTTACCGTTTGTGGCATTCTGCCTGTCTTTCAGGTGAATACTGCTGATTCTTGAATTTTGCTTCTTTATTAAATCCATCAAATCCTCGTGTCCAGCAGCTATATAGTGGCCTACATCCAGGTTCATGGCATTCATTGGGCTTTGCTCTAATGCTGTATCCCAAAAGGTGAAGTGTTCTTGTTCATGTCCATGATAGCCAACAGATATCCCATGCTTTTCGGCCATCTGACCAAGTTTAAGGGTGTGTGCATCATCAGATGGATGCTCGAGCGTAACATGACTAGCTCCAAGGGCTTTGGCTGCTTTTAAGCCGAAATGAATCTCCTCATCGGTATTTAGCTTTCCGAAAGCACTCGGTTTGAAGGCATATATTTCTACACCAGAATCATTGTACATCTGTTTCAGCTCTTCAAACTTTGACAGATCGGCTCCACTTCTCCATTCTGCAACATCTTTATTGTAAGAATCGACTGCTGCTCGCATTTCTTCCAGATCCTTTTTCTCGTCTTCTGTTATGGTTTCTTTTCGCTCTTTACCCATAAGTACGAATAAATCCATTCGATTAAAGTCAACCGTGGGCTTTCCAGCGAAATTTTCAGCCGGATCTCCCATTAACTCTACTGCTGTAATTCCAGATTGATTTATGTAATTCAAAATAGCTTCTGCACTCTGATCCTTCATCTGTCTAAAGGAATAAGTGATACAACCAATTGTTACATCATTGAAGATCGAGCGAGTTCGATTATATTCCTTGATGATATTTGGAGCACCGTGCACCCAGGAAGGAGTTAAAGCGATGGCACTTGCGCCTAAAACGGATTTCTTTAAAAATTCTCTTCTGTTTTTCATGGCTGGAAAAAAATATGGATGAAAATAATTTAGTGATTTTTGTAAAAGAATGATAATTACCCGCTGATATATAGGGGATTGGATGAAAAAAAGAATTCAAAAAGCAATTGATTCCGGAGCTTTTTCGAAGGAGCTAGAGTTTCAGACTTCACGAAGTAGAGGTCCAGGAGGTCAGCATGTCAACAAGGTTGAGACTAAGGTCACATTACTGTTTAATATTCCTAATTCTGAGGTTTTGAATGATGCTGAAAAGCAGACCATTCTTTCTAAGCACAAATCAAAAATTAATGCTGAGGGTTGGCTACAAATTACGGCACAGGATACTCGTTCGCAGCAGAGAAATAAGGAAATAGCGATTCAAAAATTCCATAGACTATTGCTTAAATCCTTTGTAGAGAAAAAGGTAAGAAAGCCCTCAAAGCCAAAAAAATCTGCCATTGAAAAGAGGCTGAAGGAGAAGAAAAATCAATCGGAAAAGAAGGCTAATAGAGGTTGGAGGCCTGATTAGTTCTAATTTTGTTCCAGTTGGCTGAGTAGTCTTTTGGCAAGAGTATGCTTTGGGTCTTTATCCAAACAGGATTCAACAAACTCCTTTGCTCTTTCATTGTCTTCCGCAGCCATAAGGACGTTGGCCTTGGTATAATCATAGGATGGCATTGTTCTATCTGGGAGTAAGTCAGTCAAGCCATTCAAACTCTTGTTGGCTTCCTTCACGTCTCCTAACTCAGCAAATAGTAAGGCTTGGTAACTTTTGAAGAATGGA
>CAZLUY010000048.1:0-2545 GCA_964562785.1 uncultured Limnohabitans sp.
TTAAAGCACCACCTAAATCATTTGCATCAACTACAGGAAAGTATTCGAAATTGAATTCCTGAGCCAGATTTTTTGCACTTAGTGACTGCCGTGTTTCAAAGTATTCTTCTAATTCAGGTTGGTCAGAAGGGCCTTTGATCAATCTAAAAATACCACCGGCATGATTGTTCAGCACAATAATCCTCAGGTTTGGCAGAGGGTAATTGTGCCAAAAGGCATTACGATCATAGAAGAAGGCAAGGCCGCCAGTAATCAAAGTGACTAGCTTTTCATTGACAAGCGAACAGCCTACTGCTGTACTATTGCTTCCATCAATACCGCTTGTTCCTCGGTTACAGATGATTTCATTTACATCAGAACTCAGAAAGTTTAGATACCTAACAGACATGCTATTGGCAACATGCAGGAAGGAGTCTTTTGGAAGCGCATCTAAGACTTTTTCAAAAGCTGTATACTCACCAAAGCTTTGGGATTTAAGGATGTCTGGTAATTCCTTTTTGAGCATCCTATTGAGCCGATGCCAAGCAGAATAAAACTCGTGGCTCTGGCTATTAACATGATCCAAAAACCAATGAAAGAATTCTGACTCATTACAATTGATTTCTTTAGGGCTCTTCAAAAAGGGATCTCGGATTTTTCCCACCCTTTGAATGTGCCATTCATCTGCCTCAATACTTCTTAAAAACAGCTTCAATGGCTTTGATATGACTGACTTACCAAAGCTAATTATCAGATCAGGCTTTAGTTCTTCACTGAATGAATCGTCTCCCAGCCAGTGATCATGAAAGCATATGGAATGGTCGGATTGTAGATTAGAGATGGCATCTGTGATGACTACTATCCCTTTCTTTTCTCCAAGCATTTCCAGAAGATTCCTGACTTCCGGATCAGGTTTTTGTTGGCCACAGACGACCAATATTCTTGAATACTTATCTAGCTTCTTAAGAAGTTCAGTTTTAGTAGATTCTTGAAATTCGAACGATTCTGTTTTTGGTTGGATTATTGGCTCCAAGTCAAACTCAATCCCTTCCTCCTTTTCAGGATAAAATGGCTCTCTTAATGGAACATTGATATGGACTGGTCCTGGAGGGAATGACGTTGCCCCTTGAATCGCAGACTGTGAGATTTCTCTTGACTTTGATAGCGATTCATCTGAATTGTCTAAAGAAGGAAGGCTGTAACTGGCCTTCACATGCTTACCATAGACTTCTTCCTGAAATATGGTTTGCCCATCGTATTGATCAATCCACTCTGGTGGTCGATCTGCTGTCAGGACTAAAAGAGGAACCTCTTGAAAAAAGGCTTCTGCAATAGCAGGGTAGTAATTCAAAGCAGCAGAGCCACTTGTGCATACTAATGCTACCGGTTTGCCTAGTTGCTGGGCCATTCCCATGGCAATAAAAGCCGCTGAACGTTCATCAGAAATAGTCCAGGTTTTGATTTTAGGATGCCTGGCAAAAGTGAGGGTTAAAGGTGCACATCTGGACCCTGGTGAAAGAATAGCATGCTCGATTCCGTATCTGGAACAAATACCAACCAGCTCAACGACAGATCGGATAATCATAAATCCGGGTTAAGAAGAATTCTTCCAATGTTGGCGCATTTCATCTCTGTTTCCTCCCATTCTTTCTCCGGGTCAGAATCTTCAGTTACACCAGCCCCTGCATAGACTCTTGCATAATCACCATGCAAGGATGCGGTTCTTAAGTTCACGAAAATCGAGGTCTCAGATTCAACATTTACGGGACCCATAAACCCAGCAAAAAATGAACGATCAAAGCTTTCATACTTCTCCAAAAATTCTAAGGCCTCCGTTCTTGGCATTCCACAGACAGCTGAAGTTGGATGTAGAAGTTTCAGCATCACAGAACCAAGCTGTGGGAAGTTAGTGGCTTTCATGTCCACCTTGAAATCTGAACGTAGATGCAATAGGCTTCCCGCCTGGACGGTTTTTGGCCCATGCTCTTCATATTCTCTTAAACGAATCTTTTTGAAGCAATCCACGATGTATCTGCTCACTAGAGCTTGCTCCTCGATTTCCTTTTGAGTCCATGCCACTGATTTTATTGGGTTCTCTCCATTTGCAGGCTGGGTTCCAGCTAGTGACATAGTAAAAAAGTGATCTTCTTTTGTTTCAATGAGGACTTCAGGTGAAGCTCCTAACCATGTGCCTACTCCAGGTAAATGGAAGAAATTAACGAAGGCAGTGGGATATTTGGTTAATAAAGCTTCAAAGCTTTTTACAAAGTCAAAATCAGAATCTAATTCAATCCATTTAGTTCGGGACGGAACCACTTTTTCAAACTTACCTTCCAAAATTCCCTGAATACCCAGGGAAACCATCTCCTTGTAATGGTCTTTGGATTGCCCATCCTCTTCGGCTGTGCCTCTGTTTACTTTTGGCAGTTTTTTGAAAAAATCTTTGATTCTTGCCTTTTGACCTTCTTCAGATTCTAATAGGCCTGTGGAGGAATGGTCCTGTGGGTAATTCTGATTCTCATCGAGGCTGACTTTAAGATAAGTTTCAGCAGGAATGAAATAGGCT
>CAZLUY010000049.1:0-5575 GCA_964562785.1 uncultured Limnohabitans sp.
TCTCCCCATTCCGGCAATCGAAATGCCTTAATATCGAGTCGAGCCATGGCCCACATCAGATTATCGGCTTGTATATCCAGACCAAAACCACCGGAATTAGCATGTCGCCAGGCAATTTCCTGGAACCAGTCACCCAATGAATGCATCCAAATTTTACCATCTGGTCTTACCTGGAAGGAATGGACTTCTGATTCAATGCTGAACTGAAAATCTTTATGCTTTGTGGACATTCGGTTTAAAAGATTGATGTGGAGTCAGGAAGACTTCTTTTCGATATGAGGAAAGAGCCATGATGCCCAAGCCATTGAGAGCAATAAGTGCAAAAGAAACTTTGAGATTGAAAATCTCTGCAATAAAGCCAATCATTGGTGGTCCTAAAAGAAATCCGAAAAAGGAGATCGTAGAAACAATGGCCAAAGCAACTCCAGGGGAATAAATTTTAGACCGGCCGGCAATACTGTATGACATGGGGACAATAGCAGCAACTCCAAAACCTACGAGTAAAAAGCCAATGGTTGAAACCCAGAATACAGGAAAGAGAACAGAAATAGTCAGTCCCACAAATATCAAAAGGCCACTAAAGCGGATAATCAAAACTTTGGTGAATCGAGACAATAGTTTGTCAGTAATAAACCTCCCTGATGACATTGCTGCCATAAAAACGACATATCCTGTGATGATTAAGGATGGTTCAGTAACCACAACTTTCTTGAAGTAAACACCACTCCAATCAAACATGCAACCCTCTGTCATCATTCCAAGAAAGGATATCATTCCTAGGCGCATGAGAAGAGCATCTGGCTTTCTAAAAAGTAAGCCACCACCCCCTTGATTCTTTTCATCAGGAACCATATCAGGGCTGGCAATAAAAAGTAAAACCAAGGATAACGTCATGATTACTGAAAAGTGAATCGGAGGACTAAACGAATAAAAAATCATACCGGCTCCTATACCAGCTCCAACAAATCCTGCAGAACTCCAAAGTCCATGAAAACTTGCCAGGATACTTTTGCCATACTCATTTTCAAGAGTTAGCGCCTGGGTATTCACGGCAATATTCATCACGTTCCCGAGCAAACCAAAAAGTGTCAGAACAATACAAATCATCAAAACGGATGGACTAATTCCGATAAGGGGTAGCGTCACGGCATAAAGAAAACCACAAGAAAGAATGACGATTTTACTCCCGTATTTATGGACCATCCACCCTGCTAAAGGTAAGCCCATTAAGGATCCAAATGGCAGGAAAAGAAGCACGGTACCCAGCTCTCCTTCGGACAATTCAAACTTTGATTGAATTTCAGGAATTCGAGTTGCCCAACTAGAGAAACAAAGGCCTAGAAAGAAAAAAACACCGCCAAGCGTAATTCTACGCCTGATTAGCTTCTTCATAAAAATTAGGTTTGAGAGTCGGAAAAGGTAAGAAGTTCTTCAGGAAAATGTCAGACTAATTTGACGAAAAACTATTTGGGTCATCTGAGGTTTCATTCCCAAAGTTGAACCATGGAATTTGTAATCGTTGGAGTAATCGTGTTGGTGATCATTGTTTTTATCCGCTTTGTGATTAAGCGTGTATTCCAATAAAAAAGCCGACTCATGAATCGAATCGGCTTTGGTCAATTTTAATTGGGAAGGTAATCTTTAAACCTTCCATAAACCCAAGTCCCTGCAAGGGCACTCATCAGGGTGACGAGAACTACCGTATATCCGCTACCAATTTGAGCAAATAAAGGACCGGGACAAGCTCCAGTAATTGCCCAACCCAGGCCGAATATAAACCCTCCTATAATCTGACCCTTGCGGAATACCTTATCTGGAATGATTATATCCTCTCCTTTGATAGTCTTAATTCCCAATCCCTTGATTAGCTGGATTGATAATACTCCAGTTACCACTGCAGACCCAATTACTCCATACATGTGAAAAGATTGAAGTCGGAACATCTCTTGGATTCTATACCAAGAGATTATTTCTGCTTTCACGAAAACTATCCCAAATAGGACTCCAAGTACCAAATACTTTAGCAACTCCAATCCTTTTTCTGATCGCTTTTCTGAGTTAGGAGCATCGCAAATAAATTCTTCTTTTTTTGTCAGTGTCGCCATCTTAATTTCTTTATAGTCCTACCCAACTCATTAAAGGTCCCAGGAAAACCTGTGTCATTAGAAAACCGCCAACCATAAAGAAAATGGTCGCCACTAAAGAAGGCCATTGGAGGTTACTTAAACCCATAATTGCGTGACCTGAGGTACAACCTCCGGCATAGCGCGTTCCGAATCCAACCATAAAACCTCCTAAAACAAAGAAGACCAATCCCTTCAGCGTTAGCACATTGGACCAAGTGAAAATATCCTGAGGCAATAACCCGGAGAAATCTGTAATACCCAACCCTGCCAAGTCTTCCTTAGTAGCATCTGCAATGACTATTGAGTTAGGGTCACCGAGCAAATTCATCGCGATAAATCCACCAATTCCTATTCCTAAAACGAATAATAAATTCCATGATTCCTTCTTCCAATCATATGAAAAGAAAGGGATACCAGCCGGTACACAAGCTGCACAAACGTGCCTTAGTGAGGAAGAAATCCCAAATGTCTTATTCCCCAGAATTAACAAGGCCGGAACTGTCAATCCAATCATTGGACCAGCGACATACCAAGGCCAGGGCTGCGAAAGCCATTCTATAAATGCGTTCATATATCTTTAATTAAAAAGGGCAGAAGAACATCTGCCCTTTTGTATTATAAACTACTGATTTACAGTAAGGTTGTTGGGCAAACGTAATCCGTGGTTTCAAATTTCCCGGAATCCTTTATCGCCTTAAATCCACCCTTTACATCTACCAACTTATCATACCCTCTTGCTCTAAGAATAGAGGTGAAGATCATGGACCTGTAACCACCAGCACAATGTACATAGTAGGTGGAATCTTTATCAAGCATGGCCATACTGTCATTGATGTAATCCAGTGGACCATTCTCAGCATCTTTGATATGCTCAGAGTCAAACTCAGACTTCTTTCTCACATCAAACACCTTGGCTGATGGATCTTCTTCCCTGATAGTGGCTAATTCATCCACAGAAATAGATTCAATAGAGTCTATCTCTTTTCCTGCTGCCTTCCAGGCTTCTATACCACCCTTCAGGAATCCCAATGAATGGTCATAACCAACTCTGGCCAGTCGCGTGATCACCTCTTCTTCTCGTCCTTCATCAGCTACTATCAAGATTTCTTGCTTCACATCAGGAATCATCGTTCCAACCCAGACAGCAAAGCCACCATCAATTCCAATATTTACAGAATTAGGAACAAACTCCTTCGTGAATACTTGGGGAGCTCTAGTATCCAAAATCAAAGCACCTGTCTCATTAGCTGCAACCTCAAACTCTTCTGGTGAAAGTGGATTCACACCTCTGCTTAATACCGTATCTATGCTGTCATAACCTTCGATATTCATCATCACATTTTGTGGGAAATAGGAAGGTGGAGGAGTAAGGCCTGTGATCACTTCCTTGGTGAATTCTTCCTTAGTCATTTCCTGAAGAGCGTAGTTCGTCTTCTTTTGGTTACCTAAAGTGTCCGAAGTCTCCTTGCTCATGTTTTTGCCACAAGCGGATCCTGCACCATGCGCTGGATACACAATTAGATCATCTGAAAGAGGCATTATCTTATTTCGAAGTGAATCGAATAAATGACCCGCCAATTTCTCCTGAGTCAAATCTGCTGCAACCTTTTGCGCCAAATCAGGACGTCCTACATCACCAATGAATAGCGTATCTCCCGTGAAAATAGCTTCTTCCTTTCCTTCTTCATTGAATAAAAGATAGCATGAGCTCTCCATGGTATGCCCTGGTGTATGAAGCAATTTGATTTTGATCTTTCCAAGAGTAAACTCCTGATTATCTTCAGCGACCAAAGCATCAAAACCAAGTTTCATTTCGGTAGGCCCGTATACGATCTGTGCGCCAGTCTTCTTGGCCAAGTCTTGGTGACCAGAAACAAAATCTGCGTGAAAGTGTGTCTCAAAGACATACTTAATCTTAGCATTTCTTCTCTCCGCCTTTTCAATATAAGGCTGAACTTCTCTCAAAGGGTCAATTACTGCTGCTTCACCTTCCGACTCAATGTAGTATGCTCCTTGAGCTAAACATCCTGTATATATCTGTTCTATTTTCATCTATCTAATGATTAAATCTTTTACAAAAGTATCTTATGGGATGACATTCGAATATGACAAAAGTCACAATGGATTAAGCTGTCTCCAAAATCTTGTTATCAATAATTTGAGCAAGCTGATGAGCTGGAACGACTCCTGATTCTCTCCAAAGGATCTTTCCTTTTTGGAAAAGAATTAAAGTGGGCACTCCTCTAACTTGAAACTTGCTAGCGGCCATTTGATTTCGGTCAACATCAACTTTCACGATTTTAACCTTATCACCAACCGCCTTGGCAGTGTCCTCCAAAACAGGTTGCATCATCTTACATGGACCACACCAGGTGGCATAAAAATCCACCAATACAGGCTGGTCTCCATCTATCAATTCCTGAAAAGTTTTGGCTTGCTTTTTCATTTCATTTGTATTTAACAATCAACACAACAAAGGTAAGCCACACATAAGTTCGCTCCTGTAATTTATGTCACATAATTCCACTTTTTACTGGGGTTTAAAAAGTGCTAAAAAATCAAGGGTTGGAGATAATTTTTATATTTTCGCCCTTTAATAATCGACTCTGAATGCTCAATTTTAAGCAGATAAACAATATTACTGGCTGGGTGATGTTTGCCCTTGCCACATTGGTCTATATCATGACCGTGGAGGATACAGCGAGCTTCTGGGATCCAGGAGAATTCATTGCTGTAGCATACAAGCTATCCGTTCCTCACCCACCAGGCGCACCATTCTTCTTGCTAGTTTATAGAATGTTCAGCTTCCTGGCATTTGGGGACACTCTACAGATCGCCTATTGGATGAATATAGGCAGTGCTCTGTTTTCAGGGTTTACCATCCTTTTCCTCTTTTGGTCCATCACTCTTTTTGGTCAGCGTCTTTTCAGGATTAAGCCTTACGAAGAGAGCAAGGGGCAAACTATTGCACTTATGGGTGCAGGTATCGTTGGTTCTCTTTGCTATGCGTTTTCAGACAGTTTCTGGTTCTCTGCAGTGGAAGCGGAGGTATATTCCATGTCATCCTTTTTTACTGCCATCGTTATTTGGGCAGTTCTCAAATGGGATGTGATAAAGGATCCAAAGGAAGAAAATCGTTGGTTGATCTTCATCGCCTACCTGGTTGGTTTGTCTATTGGGGTTCACTTGCTGAACCTGGTAGCGCTTCCCGCATTAGCGCTTATTTACTATTTCAAAAAGACCGATTCACCGAATCTCAAAGGCTCAGTTATCGCATTTATTCTGGGTGGAGTTGCTTTGGTCATCATCAATAACCTGATCATCCCTGGCCTTCCAAGTATCGCCGGAAGTATGGAGATTTTCTTTGTGAATAGCCTTGGTCTACCCTTTGGATCTGGTATTATCTTCTTCGCCATTCTATTCTTTGGAGGACTGGCATATGCTTTCAG
>CAZLUY010000050.1:0-5252 GCA_964562785.1 uncultured Limnohabitans sp.
AAATCATCTGAAGTAGATTCTGCTGCTCCTTCAAATTTTCTAAAGTAACCAGTTACGGTAGAAATTACCAGGTGCTTCACCTTGAAAGATACTTCTGAATGTGTTGGATCGATAGTCCATTTAGCTGTGCTCATTGTGTTGTTTGTTTTAGTTATAAATTGTTTTGACATTAATTGTATAGACATCTAATTGAGTAATTTTTTTTTACCCCCTTAGTTTATCAAGTAATTCACTTAGTTCCTGAACTTCCTTCTTATCCAGATTGACAAATTTCTTATTGAATTGATCAACCTGAACCTGAAGCTCATCCAAAAGGTTTAAGCCTTCTTTTGTGATTAAAATATCCACTTGCCTGCGATCGCTTGGGCATTCTTCTCTTCTCAAGAGACCCTTTGTTTTCAACTTCTCCACCAGTCGAGAGGCATTGGACATTTTGTTCAGCATTCTCTCTTGAATAGAAGAAACCGTAATAGGTGTTCCTTTCTGGCCTTTCAAGATTCTTAATACATTATACTGCTCAGGAGAAATCCCATATGGCTTAAACAAGGTGCTCTGAGCACTTACCACATAACTGTGCGTGTACAATAAGTTCACAATCAGCTTGTTGTAAGGATCCTTAAACTCTCTTTGCAGTATCGCTTCCTCTATCTTTACCATTTATTTCCAAATGTATTTAATGTATATACATGTAAATTATAAAAAAGGTTCAGATTTTCCAAAAAAAAATGAAATGAAGATCTATTAGAACCTCAGTAGGAAGTCACTGAGGTTATCCTTGCGCTCCAACTCCAGCTTTTTGCGTACCCTATATCGCCCTATCTCTACTCCTCTGACAGATATTCCTAAAAGGTTGGCGATTTCTTTGGTGTTGAGATTCATTCGGATGTAGGCCGAAAATTTAATCTCCTGTGGGGTGAGTTTAGGATACTCATCCTTCAGACGAGTGATAAAGTTCCC
The DNA here is from genome assembly GCA_964562785.1 of uncultured Limnohabitans sp. Lineage (GTDB taxonomy): Bacteria > Bacteroidota > Bacteroidia > Cytophagales > Cyclobacteriaceae > Algoriphagus. The sequence goes on from CAZLUY010000050.1 coordinate 958, forward strand.
ATGAACTTGATCAAAGTTTGCAGAAAATTGTTCCCATTCACCACCTCCTTCAAGATCCCTATCGATGGTCTTGACAAGCTTGGACAATTGGGTATTCAGGCTCTTACTCTTTTCGTCCTTGGCCAAGGCTTTTAGGGAGTTTTTGACATTGGAGAGTAATTGATTCTTTTGAATCAAATGCATTGCAGAGCTAGTCAGCTCCTGATTCTTGTATTCAATTTCTGTCGTGAGCTTCTCTGTTTTAAGCCTTAGAATTTCATCGTCCGTCCGTTGAGTGATGGATTCTATTTCCTCTTCTTTTTTCTGCAGGGCTAAATTCTGCTCTTGCTCTAAAAGGATGGTTTTGCTTCTGTATCTTTTCTGTTGCCATCTGTATCCAAGGTAAAGCGTGAATACAGTGCCGAAGAAATAAAATAGAAAAGCCCAAATAGTGCGATAGATAGGAGGTTGAATGGTGAAATTATAGCTCAGGATTTCGCTTTCCTGATCATATAAATCCTTCGATTTCACTCTGAAAGTATAATCTCCTTCCCGGAGGTTGGTATACTCTTTTCTGTTATCAGATGACCAATCAGACCATCCCTCATCAAACCCAACCAGCTCATACTGGTACTGCAAATCTGATTGACTTGCGAAGTGCGGAGCAATGAACTCAAATTCCATGGAATTCTGTGAATAGGAAAATTTGGACTTGTCTATTCTTGATAAGCCTTCACCATGGAGATCATGTCCCAAGAATAAAGCAGAATCGTAATCGCCGAAATTCCGAATTGTTTTGAATAATACGGGGGTGGAGACCTGCTCCCTCCCAGGTGATTGAGGGGAATAATGGATAAACCCATTTTTACCACCGAACAGCACATTACTTTCATTCAGCACGGTGACATTTGCCAGATCATCATTCCACTGACTCCTGATTTTATTGAAAGATGAGGTATTCATTTCGTAACCCTGAGAGGTTTGCTTCTTCAAAACCCCAGGATTCTCCACTTCAATAAAATATACATTGCCTAAAATGTCCGACTCCATATCCACTATGGTCAAGCTGTCCTGTAGTGAAGACCCAAACCTTTCCTCTTGGACAAAGGAATCCGAAGATTTATCATAGGCATAGAAACCATTCTGAGCTGTGAAAATAACTTCATTGTTGATCCGGAAAACGTTGATCAACACGTCTCGTGGAAATCCCGTCTCACTATTATAAAGTCTGCTCTGAACCACGGAACGAAGATCATCTGATAGCTTCAGTTTATAAACTCCCTTGTAGCCATGTGCCACCCACAAATCATCTCCTTCGATTTCCATCAATCTTGAGGATTCTTCGAAACCCTGAATCTTGTTCCTAAATTTTACTCCTTGTGAATTAGATTCAAGAATGGAAAGCCCAGAATAATTCCCTTGAAGAATCAATCCAGGCTGGTTAGGTAAGCTTTTGAAAATCCAGGTTCCGGGATCCTCTGTAATTTTTTCCAGCCTATTGTTTTTGATAAGAAAGGAGCCATTCTGATGCCCCATGAGCAAATGACCATTCACGCGCTGAATAGTATACACCTGTCCCTCACTACCTTCCAGGAAACTGAGTTCATTATCCTTAAAAATGTATAACCCAACATTTGTCCCAAGATAGACCTGCTCATTATCCAACAAGGCAGTGTACCCCGATCCAGACAGTCCAAATCGATCATCGACAAAGGAAAAGGGAGAATTCAATTCAAAGCGAGACAATCCATTATTAGTGGCAAGCCAAAGCCCGTTTTGATTGTCTTCATAGACATAATTGATCGTCAGATCTGAGAGGCCAGAGTCTTCATCGAGATGCTGGATCAATTCACCTCTGGAATTCACCAAAAAAAGTCCGGCATTTTGACTAGCTAAAGCAATGGTTCCATCCCTAAGCCGAGCGCTGTAGTTTATATAGTAATTGTCCTTCCAAAAATCTCCCTCAAACTCAAAGGGTTCAACCTCCCCATTATAAAGAAAAGCTCCTTTTTCAAAGGTCGAAATCAGTAGACGATCTCTATCAAAAGGAAGGATGTTTGAAATTCTTTTGTCTATGAAAAACTCGCCATTTCTGACCTCAACGAATTCTTCCCCCTCTATCCTGACTAAGCCTTTTTCATATTCAAAGGCATATAGTTCGTTGTTCACCGCAAAAGAGATATCTAGTCTATTCTCATTTTTGATGGTCTTAATCCTTTGACCATCATAACCAAAAACTCCCTGGAACGTGCAGAAATAAATCTCTTCGTCGATCTCAAAAATCTTCCAGGTTTCATCAAAATCCCTGTGCTCCTCTGGAAGTAGATTTTTCAAAGACCTGTACTCCAAAGAGCCGAAACTGTTAGGCTCAAGAATTCCAAAGTCGGCTTGACTACCTACATAAATTCTTCCATCACTAGCCTGAATAGCAGAGCGAACCTTTGTGTCATTGATTCCATAACGCTTCCAGCTTTGACCATCAAATTCCAGCAAGCCTTGGTTATTGGCTACATAAATAAGTCCGGATTGAGTTTGAATTATATCCCAGTTTTGAATACCCGCTCGATAGGCTTCGGGGCTATAGTTTATGATCTCGGGTAATCCCTTAAACTCTTCGTTTTGTTTAGCCCAAACTGTAAAAACGTAAAACAAAAAAAGTGATAAAAGAGCAGTTCTTTTTATAAATTTTTCAAGAAGTGAATGAATGTTGGGACAGCTACCTGAGAATGACTTTTTTCCCATCTGTGAAATACTCACATGTACTAAACCAGCCTCTATCATCAAATTTCAAAGATTTCTGTAAAAATGATGAATTTTTGATGTATTCAAAATTATAGATAGATGAATTCTTGTAGCATAGTATTTTTTGTATTCTATCAAGATTTGACTGAATTTCCCTCAAACATTAATAAACCCATGAAAAACATCTTACAAAAAAGCGCCTTGTTGCTACTTAGCCTTTCAATAGTGTGGGCTTGTGACAATGGTTATTCGGACGTGCCAATAGTAGACACGCCACCAACAATTGACATTGGATCTATTACAAGTGGAACGACAGAGGGTGAGGACTTTTCCATTACCGTCAACGTGAAAGATGCTGTTCCTGGAAGTACTGTCAGCCAATTAGCTTCCCTAGATTGGGTAGTATCTGGGGCCAACGCTCCTGACGCCACTGGCACAGAAGCATTATCTGGAAATGAGCAAACTGTGACAGTGACAGTAGCTGGAGGTTTCCCCGCTGGAGATTACACGTTTGATGTAACAGTACGTGATTCTAATGGCAACGAAAGTGTAGACAGCGATAGTTTCAGCGTAGGTTCTGCTGCACCAGCATTTGACATCACAGGAGAGTGGAGAATGGCACCGGTAGCTGCCGCATTCCAGGTAGGTCCTACCCCAGGTAGTGGTGAGTGGTTTGCAAACTCTGAGGCAGACGTTGCGACAAGAGCTTGTTATTTCGATGATACGTACACTTTCAATGCAGATGGTACCCTTACAATTGCTATGGGTGATGAAACTTGGTTAGAAGATTTCCAGGGTGTAAATCCAAACGCATGTGGTACTCCAATCGCACCTTATGATGGTGGTTCCTACAGCTATACCTATACAACTACCGAAATCACAGTAAGTGGTGAAGGTGCATTCTTAGGACTTCCTAAAGTGAATAATCAAGGTGAGCTTCCAAATGTGGATGTTCCAACTGAAATAACATATACCATCGTAGAGCAGACTCAGGATGGTGACACCAGAAATATGATACTACGCATAGAAGCTGGTAGTGGCGTATGGTGGGATTATAAAATGACTTCCGGTCCGGCTCCTGAAGAGGTAAGTATTGTGGGAGATTGGAAGGTGGAGCCGGTGGCCGGAGCATTGGGAGTAGGTCCAACCGAAGGAAGTACAGAGTGGTTTGCTACTAGTGCTGATGATGTAACCACAAGAGACTGTTACTTCGATGACGTGTATACTTTCAATGAAGACGGAACATTCACTATTGCAATGGGCGATCAGACTTGGTTAGAAGATTTCCAGGGAGTTAACCCAAATGCATGTGGTGCCCCGATCGCACCCTATGACGGTAGTGGTACTTATATGTATGACTACAGCGGCACTAGTCTAACAGTTATGGGTGAAGGTGCATTCGTCGGACTTCCAAAGGTTAACAACGCTGGTGAACTTCCAAATGTGGATGTTCCAAGTGAAATCACCTACCAAGTGGTTAGCCTTACCGAAGAAGCTGGAGTTAGAAGAATGACGATCCACATCGAAGCCGGAGATGGCGTATGGTGGACGTACAAGTTTATTTCTGAATAATA
>CAZLUY010000051.1:0-3454 GCA_964562785.1 uncultured Limnohabitans sp.
TATTTATCCATTTTGAGTGTGGAGGCTCAGATTGGCTTTCCTTATTGTGAGGATTTTCAAGATGGATCCTCAAATGAGGCTACAGTTTTTGGCGGAAATGCCAGATTGGTAGATGGCGTTTTGCGGCTTACGGAGAATGAACAGTTTCAAACTGGCTATATCTACATTGATATCCCATTCCCTTCATTTTATGGTATAAAGGCTGAATTTGAATATTTCAGCTATGGTGGAGATGATGCCAATCGCGCTGATGGAATGGTAATGTTTCTATTTGATGCGGCCACAGCCAATTTTACTCCAGGAGGTTTTGGAGGATCTCTGGGTTACGCCCAAAGGAACAATCAGAACTCCATAGAGCCTGGTCTGTCAAATGCCTATATGGGGATCGGATTTGATGAATTCGGGAACTTTGGAAATTTTTCAGAAGGAAAAAATGGCGGTTTCCCTGGGTCAGGTATTAATCTGGTTCCTAATGCTGTTGTGGTGAGAGGGCCAGGAAATGGGCTCCAAGGTTATCCCTTCATAGTGGGTAGGAGAACCGCGGAAGCTGGAAACCTGGGGCTGAGTGAAGGTTTTGAAATCAGTTCTGGCGGTACAGGTACCCAAAGAGTGACTGACCCAAATCAGGTGGGGTATAGAAAAGTCTTTATTGAACTAGAACCTAAGGAGCAAGGCGTTGGCTACAATTTTAGAGTAGATATGCTGGTAACGACGCAACCAAATAGTCCTCGATTGGTCCCCATTTTTGATAGGTCGTACAACTTTGAGGCTCCAAAAGAGCTTAAGGTTGGCTTCGCTGCTTCGACTGGTGGATTTACGAATTTTCATGAAATCAGGAATCTGATCGTAGAAGTTTCAGCAGATGATCAATTGCAGGACCCACAAGGAGTGGATTTTGAGGATATTGCCTCTTGCGAAGGTCAGGAAAATACCTATTTCATTACAGATGAGGAGGTGATTTTACCCAATGAGGACAGTCGGATAAGATGTCTTCAATTCTATGCCTCTCTAGAGGATATAGAGGAAGAGGAAGGGGATGTTTGTAATCAAGCAAAATGCATCGAAGCGAATAGAGAGCTAGTGGTGCCTGAGGGTACTTTTCGAGCTGGTGACAATGCAGGTGATTTTACATTTTTTCCCAATGAAGGATTTACCGACCAGCAAGTCACCGTTTATTACACCATTACAGATAATTACGGAAAAACTTCTGCAGGTAATGCAATGACTCTTACAATCCAGGAGTCTCCTGAGCCCATAGAGCTTTTGGTGGAGGACAATGAAGAACTTTTAGAAAACTTGGTTTTTTGTGAAGGAGATGAAGTCTTTTTGCAGTCAAGGGGAAATGAAGTTTATGAACGATTTGAATGGTTCAAAGATGACGAGCTAATCGAAGGAGCTACACATGGGACTTTTACAGCTTCAGATCCCGGGAAGTACGAAGTTCTAGGATATAATCGAAAAAATTGTCCGACTATTTCAAATGCTGTTTTCCTTGAGTACCCTCTGTATCCAGAACTGGAAATTTCAAATCCACTTGTTGGGTGTTTGCCGGGAGAACCAGTAAATACCATTGAGTTTATATCTGGATTTGATTTTGAGACTTACGATTATTTGCTGTCCGGTGAAAATATTGAATTGAGAAATGAGGAGATATTAAGTATTCCTGCTTCAGGTGATTATGGACTACAAGCCAAACCCAAAGAAGTGGAATGTTTTGACGATCCAAGATCAGTGGAGGTGATCATTAGAAATGAAGAGCTGACTGGTGATTTTGATTTTGTCGTCCAGGGAACGGATATCCGCGGAGATGAAGATGGAGGTATTTTTCCAGATGATATCATCCAGTTTACAGATCTGTCAGAAGAGTCAGTTTCGTGGTCCTGGGAATTTGGAGATGGAAATACCAGCAGTGAACAGAATCCGACACATGTCTATGGAAAGAAAGGTAACTTCCTGATTTCTCTGACCATTAAGGACGAATTGGGTTGCGAATTCATCATAGAAAAGACTTTGGAAATCACGAGAAGTTATCGAGTGATGTACCCTACTGGCTTTACTCCCTTATCTGATGAGAATCAGTTCTTCGTGCCCAAGTTTAAAGGACTTGTTTCCATACAACTTTTGATTTTCAATAGCTGGGGAGATTTAATCTTTAGCACAGATGCCTTAGACACAGATGGATGGGATGGAAAATTGGAAGGAGAACTATTGGATGCAGGATTTTATTTTTATCGATTTACGGGAGTAGCTACTGATGGAGAGGAAGTAGACGAATCGGGCAAGTTTAGATTAATAAGGTGATGAGTAGACTATTTCTATTCTTGGTATTAAGTGCTCTTGCCTTCTCATCAAGTGGTCAGGATGTCCAGTACAGTCAGTTTTATTCAAATCCTCTTTATTTAAACCCTGCTTTTACTGGGAGTACTGAGCTGACTAGAATAGGGTTGAGTTTTCGAAATCAGTGGCCATCATTAGATCAAAGTTTTATAGCATATTCAGCCTATGGAGATGTTTACTTTGATCAATACAATTCTGGGGTAGGTGTTATTATAAATGGAGCGAAAGAATCATTTACTCAGACTCAGTGGCACGAAATAGCCCTGAGTTATAGTTACCGTTTGAGGTTAGGGGAGTCAAGCTTTTTGCATGCTGGCGCTCAAGCGGCTTACGTACTTCGAGATGCTTTATTTGATGATGTGATCCTAGGAACCCAATTGGACATTGACAAAGGCGTAATTATTGGGCAGCCTGGCGAAGGCTTCGAAGGAGATAGTAAAATTAGTTCACCTGATTTACATACAGGGCTTTTGTATTACGATGATAGGTTTTGGTTTGGAGTTTCGGCGTATCATCTTCTTAGACCCGAAATAAGTTACCTGAACCTTAATTCAAATACATTACCTATTAAGTACTCAGCGCACGGAGGGATGAGGTTTAATCTTGCTCCAGGTGATATCAATGATTATTTCAATAACACGGATCAGGAAAGATCCTTGGCCATAGCATTCAATTACAAATCTCAGGGACCGTATTCCCAGTTAGATATAGGAACTGAATTCTACTTCGAACCTTTAATACTTGGGTTCTGGTATCGCGGGTTGCCCACTAAATACTCCCTGCCTAATAACGAGGCTTTGATTGGGCTTCTTGGTTTAGAGTTGGAAAGTGGTATTCAATTGGGGTATAGTTTTGATTTTACCATTTCTAAGTTTGGCCAGTCAAGCTCAGGTGGTGCCCATGAGATTTCTGTTAGATATGTTTTTAATTCTGGAGATCCGAGAAATAGATACAGGAATTCCATGCCTACTTTCAATTATTAAAGTGGCCTCATATTTTTTTGAATTGACTCTGAGATATTTAGAATTTTGTGTCAAAAAATATCTGGCTTTATTCTTCATTCCATCAAAAAAGTGAGATATTTGCAGTCCTGTTGGGTGGAAGGCTGGATGGGATT
>CAZLUY010000052.1:0-3608 GCA_964562785.1 uncultured Limnohabitans sp.
AGCACTTTCTGGGTTGATCCACATCTGATCGTTACATGTTCTACCCTCCGGAGAAACTGCACCATAACTGACTGTGGTCATGGCTGTTCCCCCTGCTACAATTTTTTTGTGATGATCAATTAGCTTCTTGGTTGGCAAGCCATCTTTGTACATCCCCTCATACGTAGCGGATTTGATGAACTTGTTCCTCAAGGTTATAGGGCCAAGCTTCAAAGATTGAAAGGCTTCTTCCATTAGATCAATTTATACATAATTCAGTATGGTAAATGCTAAGCCAATCTCGTCAAGGTCGTGGGGTTGAACTCTTCTCCCCACTTAAATGGACCTATGAACCTTGTTGTACTCTTCTATCTTTTTTAGGAAATACTTTGAGGGTCCATCTTGAGGTTTATTCTCAAGGCATTTTTCAAATAGGATTTTAGCCTCCACCACGTTAACCTTTCTGTACTCGTTCCATGCTGACTCAAAATTTGAGAGAAAATGCTCAGAATACGATTTGTCCTCCGTGATCACTTCATAGAGTTTAGTTTTGGCTTTTCTTCCTCTCAGATTGACCTCATCAATCATCCTAAAACGAAAGTTTTCAGGATTATTTAGCATCATCTTTCCATCATCACTGATTAAGATTTTGACTTGGTAAACTTTGGTGAGCTCTTCAACGCGGCTCGCCGTATTCACTGCATCAGAAATTACAGTTCCATCCATTCGCTGATCACTTCCCACCGTACCAAGAATGAGGTTCCCAAAATGTATACCTATCCCTAAGCCAATATTTCTTCCTTGAGCTTTATTTGATAGATCCACTTCCTTCTGAAGTTCAATTGCTGCATTCAATGCATCATCAGGTGATTCCTCAAATAATGCCATAACCGCATCCCCGATATACTTATCAATAAACCCTTTGTTTTGGGTAATGATAGGATCTGTCCTTTTCAATAGTCGATTAATGAACTCAAATGTTTCCTTACTCGATAATCCTTCAGAAAGGGAGGTGAAATTCCTCACATCGGCAAAAAGAACTGTCATATCCTTACTGATGGAATCACCTAAGCTTACTTCGGTGATTTCCTCTTTACCCAGGAGCTTAAGAAATTTTTGAGGGACAAATCTTCGGAAAGATTGATTGGTTTGCTTCAACCTATTAGCTAATCTAGCCTCATTGATAAAGGCCTTGTTAAAGCGAATAGAGAGTGCTCCTGATTGGCTTATTATAAGGAAGAAAAATCCATAGGGCATCAAATAATTCGAACTTCCACTTCCCGTATCACTGAAGGCCCAGATGTAATCATAGATAGCTGAGGCATAGAAGAACAAGAGACCAACAAGGAAGAATATTGCTCCTTCCTTTCTTTTGATAACAGCCCGAATAACAAGAAAAAGCCCGTAAAGAATAAAGGGAGGTGCAAGGAAGAGTGTGAAATAATTAAAGAAAATTGACCCACCTCGAGTGTCTAGAATCAATATCCCAATGGCATAAATGAAAATTAGACCAATCTGAGCTTTATAGACCCAATGTTTTTTGTTTTCCAAAAAAAGCCTGAAGACGAATAAGGCCTGGAACATAAATGCAAATCCCAGACTGAAGTAAACTAACCTCAGGATAAAGCCGTGGCTTAAATCTGGCCAAATATCCAAAAGTATAGCATCCGGACCTGCAAGCTCCCTAATTGCAAGGAAAATACAGGCAAGGCCAAAAAACATACTTTCCAGAAAGCTTTTTTGAAGGAATGAAAGAAACAGATGATACACTCCCATAATGAGAAGTGCCCCGACAAGAAGGAAGGAGAACATCCTATCTTTCCTATCCAGGTCCAGGATAGAACTTTCATCTCCAAAATAAATTGGAGACCAAATGCCCGATTGAAAATAATGGAAGTTAGAAACCTCAATCAATAGGGTAACCTCTCCATCATTTGGAGTGAAGAACAAAACATGCCCACCAACTTTGGCAAGCATTTCATCCTTACTTCGACCGGGTTCACCGAAGCCCCCAAGCGAAACTCCATCCACGTATACATGGCTCGCGCTATGGATTGTGGGAATCTTAAACCCATAAATCTTCCCAGGGTTAAGACCCTTTAATTTCAACCTATAAGTACCGAATCCTTCGGTATAATTTGGCCCGAATTCGAAGACCTCCTTCCAATCTCCTGGAACAATAAGTCCTTCCCCCTCATCATCTGGAGAAAGGTCTTCAGCTAATTTTTGGTAAAAGAATTCCCACTCCCCAGACAGGGGTAATGCTGGCAATCTCTTGTTTCCCAAATCTTCGAACCCAATAGCTCCTTTCTTCGCCACAGGGCTAGTTTGTGAAAGGGCAAACGAACTAGTAAAAAGGAATGCAGAGGCTAACCAGAAAAAAAAGATTAGCGGGAATTTGCTCATTATGAGCTTTTAGGAATGCTTATATAAATTTCTGGAAGTAAGGCTCCTCTCTTCAAGAATGTAATATTTCCTTCATTAGAGTAATCCTTTGGACGAACCGCATTTGGAACCCAGTTATCAGACATGATCCCCATCGCTTGATATGTCATACTTAGAAGCTCGCTACAAAAAATCTGTGCCGTTCCTGTGAAGGTCCCTTTATGTCTTCCCTCATAGTTTTCCTTCCACATTTTCAAATCACTTGGGAATGTAGCGCTTGAAACCGTGGGCATAAAATCCCACATTTTTTTGTAGGCATCTCCATCCATGGGAGTATTATTTGGCCGAGTCGCAAATATGCTATCGTAATAGTTGTCCATATTGCTTTGCAGACGCTCCTGAAAAGGAACCAGCATAGGCCCAGTCTTATTTTTACCCGTTATGAGGTCTGGTAAATTTGTTAAGCTGTTCGACTCCCAAAAAAGTACATCAGGCCATTCTCCTTGTTTCCCGATGTCCTTAGCAAGGACAATCATTCCAGAATGAGTCCATTTACTACCTTCTAAAAATTGGATCATTTTACTCATTGGAAAATCTCCATGCATGAGTACCACATCACCTGTGCGTAGATCACTTTCAATTTCTTCGTATTTTACTTTCCAATCCATGTTATTTATTGAGTTTTTCGACTACGAATTTTTAAAAAGATACTTATTATAATCTAAAAAAACAGGACATGAGAACATTAGGATTTGAAGACCTGGAGCAAATCATTTTGGGCACAGCATTCTTAGGTAGTGGTGGCGGAGGAATGACCAAGACAGGCTACGCATTTTTAACCCAGCTGAAAAAATCACACAAGACTTTAGCAATAAAAATGTTTGAGGCAAAGGATCAGATTGATGAGGAGGCCTATGGCATGGTCATCTGCGATATCGGTGCTATTTCTGCTATAGAAGCCCACCAAAATGAAGCGATACTCGCTGCCTTTAACAGTCTCGCTACCTATCAAAAAAACTATGTTCAAAAAGATACCATAGCGGTATTACCGGTAGAACTAGGCCCGGAAAGCACAATGGTCCCGTTTGTGCTTGCTGCAGAAAATCCTAATGTGGTGGTTCTAGATGGAGATGGAGCAAGGCGAGCTGTACCCCAAATTGAGCTAACTACCTGGGCTGATGGAGAGCTAAACGTTTCACCGGCAGTTATCACAAATGACCAAAACAAATCCGTGACGCTAGTAT
>CAZLUY010000053.1:0-1506 GCA_964562785.1 uncultured Limnohabitans sp.
ATTTAAATTGGAAAATTAACTAAGGTCTGGCCCTTGTAGTTTGAGCCTCTTTAGTTCTGGTTCCCAATCAAAGTTTACGGTCATTGAATCCTTGCTTTGACCATCTATGTTCCAACAAAGGTTAAAATAGGCGACGTCGAAATCTATTCTGATTGTGCCGGCGGTGCTTGAATCATAGCTGGGAGGTGATTTAAAATCAAGGTTTTCAACTGTAGCGCTTTCACCTCTGAAGTAATAAGAAAGGAATATCTCAATTCCCTTTTTCTCTTCATTGAAAAGTCCAATAAGGTCTTTCATAGAAGACTCATCCACGTCTTTAATTATCCAATAATGTTCCATAAAAAAAGGTAGCCTAATGGCTACCCTACGAAGATTTCATTCGCTTGTTTCGCCTTTGTAAAAGGCTGATTGTAATACCTCGTTCCTGTTGCTTTATATAAAGCATTAGCCAAAGCTCCCATAACAGGTGGTAGAGAAGGTTCTCCAAGCCCTGTAGGGTGAACATCACTTTCTACAAAGAATACTTCAATCTCAGGCGCTTGAGTGTGGCGTATCAAATCATATTGATGGAAATTCTGCTGCTCAGGTGTTCCATCCTTAAAGGTAATTTGGCTATACATCGCATGGCCAATTCCATCCACGATACCACCTTCTACCTGATTTACTGCTCCTTCTTTGTTGATTACGATACCGCAATCAACTGCGCACCAAACTTTCTGCACCACAGGATCACCATTCTCCATGACCACATCAACTACTTGGGCTACATATGAATTATGACAATAGTAGGCTGCTACTCCACGAGAGACTCCAGGAGTATCTTTCCCCCAGTTTGCTTTCTCTCTGACTAGCTTAAGCACTCCAGCATATCGGGAGGCATCATAATCATATTCTTCTCCTACCGGGTTAGTCATGGCACGATCAAATAGAGCCAACCTAAAATCAATAGGATCTTTTCCGGCTGCCTCGGCCACTTCATCAATGAATGACTGCTCTGCACCAGCGATAAAGTTAGATCGTGGGGCTCTCCACGCTCCAGTAGAAATATTCGTTGGAACATTTACTCCTTCACCTTTATAATTATCCACGGTGCCTGCTGGGAATCGACTCGCAAAAAGAGGACTTCCTGGAATTCCAGCAGCTTTTGCTCTGAATGCAATCAGATTATTATTCTCATCTAGACCTGCAGTGTACTTCACTCGATAAGCAGGTCGATAGGTTCCCTGACTCATGTCATCCTCTCGGGTATAGACCAGTTTGATTGGTTTACCGGCCTTCTTTGAAATCAAGGTGGCTTCCAAACCGAAGTTTCCATAAAGCCTTCTACCAAATCCACCACCCATTCGAGTCATTTCAATAGTAACCTGATCCTCATTCATACCTAGAACTTCCATCACGGTTCCTCTTAATGATTCCGGAGTTTGGATAGGGCCAACGAGTTCAGCCTTATCTGGAGTCACATGGGCAAAGAAATTCATTGGCTCCATGGTGTTGTGTGCCAGGAAT
>CAZLUY010000054.1:0-9870 GCA_964562785.1 uncultured Limnohabitans sp.
CCGATACAGAACTTGCTAAAAATATTGGCAAGCAAGTCATCTGTTGTGATTTCGCCTGTGATCTCTCCAAGAAAGTGTAAGGACCTACGGATATCCATAGCCACGAAATCATTCGTTACCTGATCTTCCAGACCTTTAAGGATATCCAATAAGGAATCTCTTGTCTTAATCAATCCATCATAATGACGGATATTGGTTACCACCGTATTCCCGGTTTTGAACTTATCTAGATTGACTAATTCAATCAGTTTAGTTCTTAAAGATTCCAGGTTCTCCTGATTTTTTGCGGATATAAAAAGTGCATCCGGATGTTTCTTTTTAAGGTCTGACAATAGTTCAGAATCAGCCTTATCTGTTTTATTCGCCACTTTCACGAAAGGCACTCCAAGATTTTCAAGTTTGTTTACATCCCTGTTGATCTCTACTAAATCGGTATCACCCAAATCGAATAGATATAAGATCAGAGAAGCTGTTTTCATCTTCTCCTGAGTTCTTGAAACGCCAATTGCCTCTATGGTATCCTGGGTTTCTCTTAATCCAGCGGTATCGATGAATCTGAAGATCACTCCATTGATATTGATTTCATCTTCGATAAAGTCTCGCGTCGTACCAGCAATGTCCGAGACGATAGCCTTCTCTTCTTTAAGAAGGGCATTCAGTAGGGTAGACTTCCCGGCATTAGGTTTTCCTGCTATAACGGTTGGAACACCATTCTTGATGACGTTCCCCAAATCGAAGCTAAGAACAAGTTCTTCAACCACCCGGAGCAGTCTTTCCACCAATTCCTTTAAATCATCTCTGCTGGCAAACTCCACGTCCTCTTCACCGAAATCCAGTTCCAATTCAATCATGGAAGCGAAGTGGATTAGCTTTTCTCTTAATTCATGAATTTCGGAGCTGAAGCCCCCTCTCATTTGATTTAAGGCTGCTTCGTGTGCCGATTCGGAATCAGCATGAATAAGGTCTGCAACAGCCTCAGCCTGTGCTAGATCAAATTGACCATTTAAGAATGCTCTTTGAGTGAATTCACCTGGCTTAGCCAGTCGTGCGCCTTTCCTCAGGAATAGCTTAATGACTTGATTGATTATGTAAGAAGATCCATGTGTGGAGATCTCTACCACATTTTCCTTGGTGAAGGATTTGGGAGCGATGAATAAAGAAACCAGCACCTCGTCGATGATTTTATCTCCATCTCTAATGGTTCCAAAATGAATAGTATGTGAATCAGCTTTACTCAGATCCTTACCAGCAAAAACAGAATTGGTAAGTTCTATCGCATCATTTCCTGAAAGTCGAATAACAGCAATAGCACCTATGCCTTGAGGCGTGGCCAGTGCGATGATGGTATCATTTCTTTCGGAAAGGGAGAAACTCATTTTCCTCTAAAGCCATTTTTAGCCATGTAGCTAAGTGCTTCCATGAAATCTTCTGGCCCTCTGTATCCTGGTATCTGAGTGATATTCTGAAGGGTAGGGTCGATTAGAACAAAATTAGGGTAGGAACGAACCCTCATTGCAGCTGCCATTTGAGCCTCTGAGTATTCTTTACCCATAAACTCAAACTTTCTGTCCATATCCTCGGCATTCAGCTTGACTGCATAAAAGTCCTCGTTAACGTAGGCAATGACAGTGGAATCAGTGAAGGTTTGCTTATCCATCTTCTTGCACCATCCGCACCAATCAGTATATACATCCACCAAAATCATTTTTGGGTTTTCCTGATTTTTCGCAACTGCCTCCTCGAATTTCATCCACTCGATACTGTCCTGAGCTTTGGCTGAAAAGCTCAATCCAAGGATCAAGAGACTTAGGATTCCTATTTTCTTCAAATTGTTCATCGGGTAATAAACTAAATATTCGATAATGAAGTTCCGATCACCTTTGTCGGCTTTCTTCCTTTTATCACTGCACTGAGCAAAAATAATACCCCAGCGACGCTTACCATCATTCCGGCGATAGAACTATCAAAGAAGTAAGCCAGATAATAACCTACTATTGAGATAAAAACTCCAAGGATGGAAGTTAGTCTGATCAAGGGGATAAGATTTTTGGTCCATAGAAAAGCAGTAGCAGGAGGGACCACCAATAATGCCACAACCAAAATTGCACCTACAGCCTCAAAGCTACTTACAGTCGTGTAGGATACCATACTCATCAGCATAAGGTTAATTGACTTGGAAGGAATACCCATCACTGTTCCGAAGCTTTCGTCAAAGCTGGTCAGACTTAATTCCTTGAAGAAAAGATAAATAAAGCCACCAACTAAGATGAAATTCAAAAGAGCCAGATAGGTTATCCTTGGTCCAAGATTCACACCTGACCCTGTTATCCATAGATCGATTGGTAAATAGGCGATTTCCCCATAAAGCACACATTCCTGATCCAGGTCGACCTTATAGGCGAAAAGATTGATCAGAATTATACCAATCGCAAATAGTAGGGTAAAGGTGATACCAATAGAAGCATCCAGTTGGACTCTTGCCTTTTTCCTCAGCCAATCAATAATCAATGTGGCAATAATGCCCAAAATCCCGGCTCCAATAATTACTTCCAGCCCTCTTTGGCTACCAGCCACGAAAAAGCCGATTACTATTCCTGGAAGAACTGCATGTGAGATCGCATCTCCAGTCATAGACATTTTGCGGAGCATCATAAACACTCCTAAAAGTCCACAAGAAATGGCAATCAGTGAACCAGTGAGAATAATCAGAAATGCGTTTTGATCGAAGCTCATTTTAATCTCTAGGTATATTTTCCTGGTGTGGATCAAGCTCTGGAAAGTTTAGTCGCTTTTCCAGTTGAGCTTCCAACTCAGGCGTAATGATATGTTCTAGTTTTTCTGCAGAATCATGGACATGATCTGGAGCAATATTCATGTACTCCGTTAGGTAAGTTTCCCAAAGTCTATGAAGTCTAACTACTCTTCTGGCCTCCTTTACTCCATGATTTGTTAATCTTATAACCTCTTGATTTTTAACGATAAAACCATTTTTGAATAAATAATCTATTGAGGCTTTAATTTCTTTGATGTGGTAGGGGTAGAGCTCATAGATTTTTTCTATGGTTAAACTTGGCTGGTTGAATTCCTTCGCCTTATAAAGTGCCTTCAGGAGATGTTCGTTGTGGGTCTTTTTGAGATAATTGTTCCTGGAAAAATACCTTGACATGGTTCCTTTTTTCGGGGCAAAAAGGAAGGAAAGAAAAGCAATAAGCGAAAGACAAACTACCACCCATGGACCGGTAGGCATTTGTGGTAGTACAAAGGAAATGTACGTTCCAGAAATACCTGAGATCACTGCGAATAGGCCGGATAGGAAAAGCATCTTAGAAAGATTGTCTGTCCAGAATCTTGCTGCCGCTCCAGGTGTAATTAAGAGCGCAGCCATGAGAACTACTCCAATTGCTTGAATGCCAATGACGACGGAAAGAATCATAAGTACATTAAATACTAGTCGAATTAGATCCATGGGATACCCCATAGCTTTACCATAATCAGCATTGAATACCATAAGGCTAAACTCCTTTTGGAAAATCCCTAAGGTGAGGATAATCAAGACTGCGAGACCTCCGTAGATCCACAGGTCTTCTTCCACAATGGCGATCGCATTTCCAAAAATGAAATGATTTAAACCTGCCATTTCCGGGTTTCCAGATTTCTGGATAACCGTGAGCAAAACTATCCCGAAGCCAAAAAAGATGGATAGGATGGAGGCAATGATAGCATCCTCAGAAAGCTTGGTTCTTTGCTTTAGCCAACTTGTAAGAAATGTTGCAATTGCTCCGGAAATAAAGGCTCCTGAAATTATAAAGATAGGGTTCTTCTCTCCAGCAAGGATAAAGCCCAAACAAATCCCAGGAAGAATGGCATGGGATATTGCATCGCCCAAAAGAGCCTTTTTGTCAAGGAAGCTGTATGTGCCCACATAGGCAGAGCTTATTCCGAGCAAAGTTATTCCAAGAACTACATAAAGAATACTAGGATCCTGGAATGTGAAGAAATAGACAAAATTATCCATGCTATTCCTGTAAAGGGTTAAAGCCTTGTTTTCTTACTAGTTCTGAAACTTTAGAAAGTAGGTTGAGCTTTCCACCATAGGTCTTTCGAAGTAGTTCTTCAGTTACCACGGTTGCTTTTGGACCTGAGGCAACCAAATGAAGGTTGAGCATAACCAGCCAGTCAAAATAATTCATAGCTGAGTAGATATCGTGATGGACCACAACCACAGTCTTTCCTTCAGCTGCCATTTGTTGTAAAAGACCGAAAATCGCCGTCTCCGTAGCGATGTCCACTCCCGCAAAAGGTTCATCCATTAAATAAAGATCAGCGTCCTGAGCCAATGCTCTTGCGATAAATACACGCTGCTGCTGTCCTCCAGATAACTCTGAGATTTGCCTGTTGATAAAAGCGCTCATTCCAACTTTGTCGAGGCTTGCAAGAGCAATTTCTTTTTCCTTTTTACCGGGTCTTTTGAATAATCCCAACTTTCCAAAAGTACCCATCATTACCACATCCAGAACCGAAGCAGGGAAATTCCAATCCACCGACTCTCTTTGTGGGACATAGCTAATTCTTGATCGCACCGAATCAACAGGCTGATCAAATACTTTGACATAACCTCCTGATGGGTTGACTAGGCCCATAATGGATTTAATCAAGGTTGATTTTCCAGCACCGTTGGGACCTAATATTCCTATTAGTTGCCCTTTTGGTAGTGTGAGATCCACGTTCCAAAGTACAGGACTTTGCTCATAACTGACCGTCATGTCATGAATCTCTAAAACCGGTGATTCTGCTTGAATGATCATTCGCTAAGGCTGTTATAAATTAAATCAATATTGGCTCTCACCATTCCTACATAAGAGTCGGCCGCTGTGCCTGCGGCATCAAGGCTATCTGTATAAAGAGGGCCAGAAAGCTTGACTTCATGTCCTTTACTGGCACATCCCGCAACCACTGCCTCAATCGCTTTAGGGGAGATGGTTTGTTCAGCAAACACAGCTTTTATATCTCTTTCTACTATAAAACTGATGAGGCCAGTTAAATCTCGAAGACCTGGCTCACTTAAGGTGGATAAGCCCTGAAGTCCTTTTACTTCTAGATTGTAGGCTTCGCCGAAATATGCAAATGCGTCATGCGCCGTGATCAGGGCTTGATTGCTTTCACGAAGCTTTTTGACCTTACTATTAATTTCTTCATTTAGATCAGTAAGCTCTGTTGCGTATGAAGATGTGTTTTTCTTTAGGGTGGATTCCCATTCGGGCTGCCATTGGATAAGTTCTTGACCTACATAGCTCATGGCTTGGTTCCAGAGGTTGACATCAAACCAGATATGAGGATCGACGCCGTGAGCTTCCGGGCCACTCCTGATTAAAAGATTGTCAGAAATGCCTTCTCCGGCATTGATGATAGGTTTTTGAATCTCCAGTTTTTCGAAAATCTCTGTCATCTTTCCTTCCAGATAAAGTCCATGATAAATGACCAAATCTGCATTTTGGAGTTTATCAAGATCTCTTACTGAAGCCTTATAAAGGTGAGGGTCAACTCCTGCAGGCATCAGTGCTTGAACATCTGCCAAGTCGCCCACCAGGTTAGAGACTCCATCTTCCATAATGCTCGTTGTAACCACAATTAATGGCTTAGACCGGTCACTTGTAGATTCCATCTTGCAGGCGCCTAATCCAAGTATGAGCAATATGGAGAGAGCCAGGTTTCTCATGAGACCACAGTGAGGATATTTGCCGCTACATCTTTGGACATGAATAAGGTTTTTTGGTCTACCGATATCTCAATCGATCCATCGAACTCTACCTTGTCCAGAACCCTTATTCTTGCACCTATGTAAGCGCCTACTTTATCCAGATATCTAAGGAAGGCTGCTGAGCTGTCTTTGACAGCCACGATCTGTCCAGCCTGATCAATTTCCATTTCATTCAATGGAATTCGAGGTCTGGCTTTTACGTCTCCAAACTCATCTGGAATAGGATCACCATGTGGATCAAACTTTGGGAAATTTAGAAACTCATCTAAACGCTGAGTGAGGAGGGGAGAGCGAACATGCTCTAGTTGTTCAGCAACCTCATGCACTTCGTCCCAGTTGAATTTTAGCTTGTCCACAAGAAATACTTCCCAGAGTCTATGCTTTCGAATGACTTGTAGGGCAAACTTCTTTCCCTCGTCAGTAATCTGGACACCGTAGTATTTTCTGTAATTAATCACGCCCTTGTTACCTAGCTTCTTGAGCATGTCACTCACTGAGGCCGGCTTGGTCTTCATGGAGGAGGCAATGTCGTTTGTAGAAACGCCATTTTTACCTCCATCTGATAGGTGATAAATGGCTTTCAAATAATTCTCTTCTGAGTTGGTCAGCATATTTCTGGATTGTGCTTTTGACAAAGGTAATACATTATTTAGATATAGCTAAAAAAATATTTATAAGACACTAAAAGCCCTGTTGATAACTGTGGATTTGATGTTTGTTCGAAATTAGAATAGACTTATAAAAAAATTAGGCAAATCTAAATAGCTCTTCTAAGTGTTGATTAATAATAATTTGTGAATTGGAGAACTATCGGACAGCACGGAAATACTCCAAGAGAAGAGGGTTTCCGCATTTGAAAAATCAGTTTCCGAAAAGGGTATAATGTGGATATATCCACACGTGTAGATAGCCTGTTTGTGGATTAGTCTATGAGCTCCTCAACAAGATTTATGAAGTCATCTTTATCCGATTCCCAGTTGGCCTCAAGCTGATTTGGTTGCAGGAAATAGACATGATCAAGAGCTCTCTTGAATTGATGTTTGAAGTTCCTGGAATCTGAAAAATTGATAGGAAAACCGGCCCTACTCTTCTCGTAATATGATTCAAAATTCAATCCTGTAGAATGAAGAATTGGTACCCCAAGAGCTTGTGATTCGAAAAGTTTTGAAGGGACTTTATCCTTAAAAGCTGGGTGATTTTCATACGGTGCAAGTACGAAATCGGCCTTGGAAATTTTATCAAGAATGGCTTGATGTGGAATGGGATTCTTGTCGAGAATCAGTTCTACACCCGGATTGTCCCCGACCATTTCATCGATCTCTTTATGAAAAGACGCAACGCTAAGATGACCAATAACGCTCAGCCTGGAGAAAGGAAAGCCCTCTTGGATTACTTCAAAAAATCTGATCCCATCCCTCACACCAAAGGGTTCACTGATGGTCCCACATATCACAAAATGATAGCCCTGTTTTTCCTGAGGCTTGTAGGGTAGAATGGTTCTGATCGCCCCAACATATTTATTTTGAATTAGGGTAAAAGGAGACTTTTCGGGCATTTGATTGGAATAGCATTTCTCGGCTAAAATGAAATGATCAATCCCCAGAACTGACTCCGATTTTCTAATTAGCCTTTGCCAAAACTTTCTTTTCCATTTTGATAAACCTCTTCTCAATTGAAGGTTCAGAATATAGTTTTCCTGAACGTCATAGATGAGTTTAAACCCATACTCTTTCTTCATTCGACTTGCTATAATCAAGTACTCGAAGGTGCAGCATATTACTAGATTAGGTTTAAATCGCTTGACAGCTCTTTTGAAGTTTCGCTGAGCATTGATCCGGTTTAATAGACTCTTGTCCATAACTCCGGAAGACAAAAAGCTAACATTCCCTTGGGAATCAATCTTTTTGCTTGAAAAACCTATGATGTTTATCTGGTATTTATTTGTTTCGCGCAGCGAAAGCCCAAATTTTTCCCAAGCCCTTGTATCGTGGGTTGATTTGAGTGTAGAAGCAATTAAGATTCTCTTGAGCGATACAGCATCGGGCATAAACGAAACTAATAAAAAAATGGAACTGAAGTCGATCATTGAAAACGCCTGGGAAAACCGGGAATTACTTAAGGAGAAGGAAATCCAGATAGCCATAAAAGACACTGTTGCAGAGCTTGATCTTGGTAAAATCCGAGTGGCTGAACCACTGGAAGACGGTTCCTGGAAAGTCAATGATTGGGTGAAAAAGGCGGTGATTCTATACTTCCCAATCCAAAAGATGCAGACCATTGAAGTTGGTCCTTTTGAGTTTCATGATAAGATTGCCTTGAAGACGAATTATGCGAATCAAGGAGTTAGAGTGGTACCTCATGCAATTGCACGATATGGGTCCTTTTTAGCTAAGGGAGTGGTGATGATGCCAAGTTATGTTAATATCGGCGCTTATGTGGATGGTGGCACAATGGTTGATACCTGGGCTACAGTAGGTTCTTGCGCCCAAATTGGTAAGAATGTTCATCTCAGTGGTGGTGTTGGTATTGGAGGCGTTTTGGAACCAGTTCAAGCTGCTCCTGTTATTATAGAGGACGGAGCATTTATAGGTTCCCGAGCAATCATAGTTGAGGGAGTGCATGTAGGGAAAGAAGCAGTGATTGGAGCTGGTGTTACCCTTACGGCAAGCTCCAAAATAATAGATGTGACTGGTGATGAACCAATAGAGTATAGAGGAGAGGTTCCTTCCAGGTCTGTGGTTATTCCAGGAAGTCTTGAAAAGGAATTTCCAGCTGGAAAGTTTCAGGTTCCGTGCGCTTTGATTATTGGAAAGAGAAAAGCTTCCACTGATCTAAAGACATCGCTGAATGATGCTTTGCGTGAGAACGATGTAGTAGTCTAAACCAACAAGTAGATATGAAAAATGTAGTTTCGATAGGGGCCCTGTTTCTGATGTTATGGGGACTATCGAGTTGTGGTGGTCCAGAGGTCTCAAAGGGAGACCAGCTCTTTGCGAATGGCAAATATGAGCAAGCTGTTTTGGCTTATTCGGATAAGCTTGAGTTTGATCAGAATAATGTGAAGGTGATTTACAACAGAGGTCGAGCTTATGAAGAAATGGGTGATAATGTTAATGCTGTTAAAGACTTTGAAGCTGCATTGAAGATTGAGCCTAATAACTTTCAGGCATTACTTTCCCTTGCCAACCTTAAGCATAAGGAGAAGAAGTACAATGCCGCATTGCTATATGCAAATAAGGCAGCTGACATCTCAGGAGCACCTGCTATGGCTTCATTCATGAAGGCACGCGCACAACATCAATTAGGAGATACCAAAGAAGCTTTGAAATCCTATGGTCAGGCTATTCAGATTGATAAGGAATTCGGTCAAGCCTATTATAACAGAGGCTTATTAAAGGTTGCTACTGGTAGGATAGGAGCAGCGTGCGAAGACTTTCAATTGGCCATGGCTCTCGAATATCCGGGATCAGCAGAAGCACAAAAGAAATACTGCAAATAAGAAATCAGAAAAAAAGCCCCGGGGAATCGGGGCTTTTTTAATGCTTTATGTTTAAGAATCCCATGACTTGTGGCTCATGCGCTTCGTGAGGTTCATGATCACAAATTTGATCTGAAGCTAAAGTCCCAGAACCTGAACAGGTCTTACAGGCGCTGACTTCTTTTTTGCTTCCCTCACACACTGGGCAGGTGAGCCTACCTTTTGCGGAACATCTTTCGCATTCAAAGTATTCTACAATGTTGAAGACATTGACTTTGGTAATCATTCCACTTCCGGCACAACGGCTACAACCAACCACTCCTTTGGCTTTGCAATAGTCACAGTTTTGCTCAATCTCCTGTTTCCCTTCGCAGGTAAAACAGGTTTTATATCTATAGCCACGGCGATCGCAAAGACGACAGACCTGAATAGCCTTTAGGGGCTCAGAAAGACGTTCTTTTAATTCGCGTGCGCCTTCGTAATTTTCACCAGTAAAGCCTGTTAACTCCAGATACTTGTTCAGAAAGTTTACGCTGTTGTCGTATTGATCTAATTCGTAAAGAGTTTCTGCGAAATAATATGGCATCTCTTCCGGTAGAGGTAACCCAGAGTCAATGAGGTTTCTGAAAATATT
>CAZLUY010000055.1:0-12278 GCA_964562785.1 uncultured Limnohabitans sp.
CCAATGATCTCCTCTATCAAATCCTCAAGGGTTACTAGCCCGGATGTTCCGCCATACTCATCGACAACAATAGCCATGTGGACTCTTTTGAGTTGGAAGTCTTTAAGAAGTGAGTCTACCTTTTTATTCTCGGGTACATAAAAGCTCTTTCGTAGCAGCTCTTTCCAATCAAAGTCTTCATCCCTTTCTATATAGGGAAGTAAGTCCTTGATATATAAGATCCCTTTTATGTTATCAATGGTTTCTTCAAAAACTGGAATTCGAGAGAAGCCACTTTTGTTGATTTTGTCCATCAATTCATGGAAATCCATTTCCACATCAACAGCAGTGATATCCATTCGACTTTTCATCACCTGCTTCACAGTGAGGGTACCAAAATTCACTATTCCCTTAAGGATATCCTTCTCTTCCTCCGGAGCGTCTTCAGTGGTAAGTTCCAAGGCCTGATTTAGTTCATCCACAGAAAGTGAATAGCCCCTCTTCTCAATTCTCTTCTCGATCAAATTTCCCATTCCCATGAGTAAGTAGGAGACCGGCTTAAGTAGAGTCTTGAAAAAAGAGATACTTGGAGCCATCGTTTTACTAAAGCTCACACGTGCCCTATTCGCATATACCTTCGGTACGATTTCACCAAAAAAGACAATGGCGAAAGTGATTCCCACGGTTTGCACTAGGATGATGATTATCCCTTTAGCATCAAGACCGAATACGGTCCAACTCACAAATGTGGTCAGGGTGACAATACCAATGTTGATGAGATTATTGAGAATGAGTATGGTGCTGAGCAAGCTTTTTGGGCTTTTCACCAGACTAAGTGCCTTTTGAGACTTTGGGGACCCATCCTCGTTCAATTGGACCAGATCATCATTGGTAAGGCTAAAGTAAGCTACTTCTGACCCGGAGACCAGGGCAGATGCTATTAAGAGTAGAATGAATAGTATTCCATTGAATAGGAAGTAGGAGAAGGAGATCTCAGCTACTTGGCCTATCAGGTAATAACTCGGAAAGGGGTCATCCATTGATTACAATCAAATTCAATAACAAAATAACGAAAAATCCCTCAAAGCTTTTTTGAGGGACTCATTATATCAGAACGGCAAATCATCATCATCCGCGCTCATGTCAGGAGCTGGACTTGGTGCAGGTTGTGGCTTAGGAGCTGATGCTGGAGCAGATTGAGGCTGAGAATAGTTTTGGCCTCCACCTTGGCTCTGGTTAGAATCTTGCCTGCCTCCAAGCATGGTAAAGCTCAATACCCGAATACGAGTTCTTCTTCTGTTCTCTCCTTGTTCGGTTTGCCAGGTATCAGTTTTGATCTTTCCCTCCACATAAATCTGCATTCCTTTTTTAAGGTATTGCTCGGCTATCTTGGCCTGGCCACCCCATAATTCCAGGTCATGCCACTCCGTTTGATCCACTCGGTTTCCACTTCGATCTTTATATGATTCGGTGGTAGCCAAACGAATATTTGCCACTACATTATCTCCTTCCAGATACTTCACTTCAGGGTCGGCCCCTAAATTTCCAAGAAGGATTACCTTATTAACTCCTGCCATTACTTAGTCTTTTTCTATGCTTTATTAAATTAATTAAATCCCCTGATCCTTCAAATAATTGACGATCAACTTTGGCTTTGCTAGATAATCGATTTTTTCCTCATTCACCAATGTAAATCCCTCCGATTCACAAAAGGCTTCAAGCTCAGGATAGGCGCTCTCTGGTATTTGGAATTCGGAAAACTTAACCATGAGTTTTTGATGGGAAAGCAGATGCTTGTATTCTTTTTGAGGAGGTATTTCTACCCGATTTCCTGACTCTGGCAAAGCCCGAAGTAAGGATTCATCTTCCAAAGAAGGGAAGTCATACAAGCCCGCCCAAATGTCACCCTCTTGTCTCTGTTTCCAAACCCACTCCGATCCACATTTTACTACCGCATAGTGAATGTCTCTTTCCCTCACCTTTGTCTTCTTGATCTTCACTGGGAGTTCGTTCACCATATTATTCTGGAAAGCAAAGCAACTTTCTTGTACCGGACAGAATAGACAATTAGGCTTTTTGGGGGTGCATTGCCTGGAGCCAAAGTCCATCATGGCTTGATTGAATTCTCCGGGATTGTCCTTTGGGATAAGTTGATTGGCAAGTGCCTCAAACTCCTTCTTGGCTTTACTGGACGCTATATCTGTTTCTATTCCAAACACCCGAGCCAAGACCCTGAAGACATTTCCATCGACAACAGCTTGGGCTTCACCATAGGCAAAGCTCGAAATCGCGGACGCAGTATAAGAGCCCACTCCCTTTAGCTTGATGAGTTCAGCATATTTATCTGGGAAAACACCGTCCAATTCAAACCATATTTGCTTCGCGCAGAAATGAAGGTTTCTGGCTCGGCTATAATAGCCTAAGCCCTGCCAAAGACGAAGAACCTCTTCCTCAGGAGCCAGAGCCAAATCCTTAACCGTAGGGTATGCCTCGGAGAATTTATAGAAATACGGCATTCCCTGAGCTACACGAGTCTGCTGTAAAATGATTTCTGAGAGCCAAATAATGTATGGATCCTTGGTGTCTCGCCACGGCAGATCACGGGGATTGTCACGGTACCATCGAAGGATGTGATTTGAAAAAGCTTGATTATCAAGGACTTCTTTACTCATTGGGTTTTTATTATTACCTCTCAAATCAAGGTTATTTTTCTGAATTTGTTTTTTAATTGCATTGGTTCTAGTACATTTGCAGACCCAAAAACACTTGGTTAATAGGTTGTTAAGCTTATTTAATAAATTCTAAATATATAGTACAGTGACAAAAGCAGAAGTAATCACTAAGATTTCCGAGAAAACAGGTATCCAGAAGGACGACGTCACCCAAACCGTCGAAGCGTTCTTCAAAGTGGTTAAAGATTCCATGGTAGAAGGAGACAACATCTACATCAGAGGATTCGGTAGTTTCATCAACAAGAAGAGAGCAAAGAAGATTGCAAGAAACATCTCTCAGAACACAGCTATCGTTATCGACGAGCATTACATTCCAGCATTCAAGCCTTCCAAAGTATTCTTGGAGCGCGTGAAGCAAAGCGATAAGATCAAAGATCTGGCACCACAGGACTAAGCCTTGGTGTAATTTGACATGAAAAGAAATCAGTTGATTGTAGCCGCCTTAGGACTCGCGGCCATCATTGCGCTCTATTCGCTTCCAAAAGTGGTGGTGGATAATGAGGAGAGCATTGAAGGTTTAAACGAAGGAGGCGCTTCCACCGGTGAAGAGGTGGTAGAAATGCATGAAGCTGAACTTACTCCAGAGCAAGCAGAGCGAAGAGCAGAAAATCAATCAGTAGTAGAAAATGCTTCTTCTATTGAAGATAAAATCTCTTCAGCCACTGTTTTGGCGGAGATGTATCAGGAGTTGGGCAAGTTTGATAGCGCTGCGTATTACTACGGAGTGATATCTGCAGAGACTGGCCTCATCCCGGACTTTGAAACCACAGGACTTGCCTATTATGAAGCATTCAGCTTCGCTTTGGACGCCCAGAAAGTTGCTATGATGGCCGAGAAAACCCGTGAGAATCTCAATCGGGTTCTGGATAGCGATCCGGCAAGATTAGATCTGAAAACTAAGGTGGCGATGACCTATGTGTCATCATCCAACCCAATGCAGGGGATTACCATGCTGAGGGAGATTTTGGCAGAAGATCCACAGAATGAAGAAGCCCTATTCAATATGGGTATTCTATCTATTCAGTCTGGGCAGTATAAGCGAGCTGCTGAAAGGTTTGAAGAGTTGGTGAAATTCCATCCTGGAAATCTTCAAGGGCAGTTTTACTTAGGAGTAAGTTACTTTGAAGCCAAACAAAAGAATAAAGCAAAAGCTCAATTTGAGGAAGTGATGAAGATGACCAATGATGAAAGAATTCTAGGGAGTGTTCAGAGCTATCTCGATCAGTTGTAAATAAATTTCTAACAAATAAATTAAAGGATTATGCCTTGCGGTAAGAAAAGAAAAAGACATAAGATCTCTACGCACAAGCGTAAGAAAAGACTTAGAAAAAACAGACACAAGAAGAAGTAATTCCTCTCTGTGCTGACCCTGCACAGTTTAGGGTCAAACGTTCATTTACATTTTATCTATACACGGTTTGAGTACGGAATTATTAATTGATTCTGCTCAAAACGGGAGTCGTATAGCCCTTCTTAGAGATAAGAGACTGGTAGAGTTGCATTCCGAGGGAATGGACAATCAGTTCAAGGTTGGGGATATTTACCTTGGATCCGTTCGTAAGATTGTCAATGGGCTAAATGCAGCCTTCATTGATGTGGGATACGAAAAAGATGCATTTCTGCACTACCAGGATCTAGGAGCAAATTTCAATAGCCTTGGCAAGTTCACCAAAATGGTGCGCAACAATAACTACCCAAATCTCACACTAAAAGGCTTCCAAAACGAACCTGAAATCGATAAGGTTGGAAAGATTTCCAACATCCTTTCGAAGAATAACCAAATACTGGTTCAGGTGGTAAAGGAGCCTATTTCTACTAAGGGCCCACGATTATCCTGTGAGCTCTCTCTACCTGGTCGATATCTCGTGCTTGTTCCTTTTTCGAACTCGGTAAACGTGTCGAAGAAGATCAGAAGTAGCGACGAGAGAAAAAGATTATTGAGACTTATCAACTCAATCAAACCTGCAAATTTTGGAGTAATCATCCGCACAGTTGCCGAGGGACAATCGGTCACCGAGCTGGATAGAGATCTTCGAAATCTTGTTGAAAAATGGGAAGCAGGAATGAAGAAGTTGCCTAAGGCAAAAAATCGAGACAAGGTGATAGGAGAGATGAGTATGGCCTCTTCATTAGTAAGAGACCTACTTAACGAATCTTTCGATGGAATCACCGTAGAAGAAGAATCAACCTACGATCAAATTAAATCCTACATCAGGACCATCGCGCCTGAAAAAGAAAAAATTGTCAAGCTTTACAACGGTAAAGCCAAACTCTTTGAAAATTTTGGAATTGAGAAGCAGATCAAAAGTCTGTTTGGACAGACAGTAAGTCTACCCCAAGGAGGATATCTAATCATCGAGCACACTGAAGCGCTCCATGTAGTAGACGTCAATAGTGGGAATAAATCCAATCAGGAAAGTGATCAGGAGTCAACCGCCTTAAAAACCAATTTGGTAGCGGCAAAGGAAATGGCTCGACAGCTTCGCCTCCGGGATATGGGAGGCATCATCGTCGTCGACTTTATCGACATGAAAAGAGCCGAAAACAAAAAGGCTGTTTATGAGGCGATGAAAGAAGAGATGAGTAGCGACAGATCGAAGCACACAGTATTGCCCTTGAGTAAGTTTGGGCTAATGCAAATTACCCGTCAAAGGGTTCGTCCGGAGGTCAATATTACGACCCGGGAGACCTGCCCCGCTTGTAACGGAACCGGCAAAGTACAAGCCTCCATCCTGGTGGCTGATAAGCTGGAATCAGATCTGGATCATATGGCTACGATCCAAAATGCTAACAAAATTCAGATTGGGCTTCACCCCTATCTGCATGCTTACTTCACGCATGGATTTATAAGTCAGCGTGTGAAGTGGTTTTTCAAATATTTCAAATGGGTAAACTTGATCAAGGACTCTTCTCTACCAGTGACGGAATACAGATTTCTGGATGAATCTGGTGAAGAAATAGAACTAAACGCAAAAAGCGGGGCTAAATAGTCCCGCTTTTTTTATGGTTAAAAGATTCTTATTTCAGGACGTTTGGATAAGACAGTTTCACATAGGCTACCTCGTCCTCCGATCTCGGGTAACCTATTCTAAAATAAAAACCTTGAGGAGTGTTAAATCCTCCAGTGTCGAAAGGCATATCTATTTCGGCGAAAACATTAAAAGCCTTATCAAGTAGAAGCATTTTTGTGGAAGGAGATTTTCCTTCCATTTTATTCTCTTCAGTGTCTGGTACCACTGTTGCTAAGCGATATAAAATTTTCTCGATATAGTCCCAATAGATACCTGAATAAATACTTGAGTTTTGGTTGGAATTGAAAACGATCCATTCGCCCTGCTGACTCGGTTCCCCTCGAAAAAATCTCATGGGCTCACTTACACCGGCAAACACCTTTTTATTTCCAGAGTCACTAATTACAATTAATGAATCGCTTGCAGGCAATGAAATAATACTATTTCCAGTTTCCGGAATAAAAGTGTTCCCGTATCTCCCGAATTTGGGATCTTGAAGTAATTCGGAATACATTTCTGGCCATTGAAATGATAAGTATTTGAAAGACTGGTCTTCAGTGTTAAATCTTAATACCCAATTCTCATGTTTTACAACGCTTTCATTAACCACAAAAGGAACATCTGGGATCAAAAGATATTGCCCTTCGCGGTAGATTCGGGCCTCCATTATAGTACTGTAATTAACAGATTGGCGATAATTATCTGCTTGAGGTAATGAAAACCTGCCAAGTACATTTCCGAAGTGATCTGCTTTTATTAATTCAAGTTCCGATAAAAACCAAATGACTTCCCTTTCAATAAAAAACCCTTGAACAAAACTGCCTATTCCATCTGGTCCTTCATTTTCATAAACTTGGGTTCTAATTATTCTTCCTTCAGGAAAACTATATTCATATAAGGTTCTATGAACAAAAGTTTTTAGGGTGACTTTTTTATGGTCATTCTCGAAGTATTTAAAATCATAACCTAGCTCCTTGGTCTTTGGACTTTTTTCCAAAAACAAGGTGTCTACTACTAGATCTTCGAAATTCAAAGCCAAAATTTCAGGCTGTGAATTTTGACAAGAGCCACAGACAAGAATAGAATTGGCTGCTATAACCCAGAAAAAAATGTTAAAACCTGTAATTTTCAAATATATCTCCAGTCCTAAATGTGAAAACGGAAGCTATAAATTCTATCTCAATAATTAAAAAGTTCTTAGAACTTAAATACTCGGATTAGATCTATGATTATCAAACCGATGCTAAATAGTCCCGCTTTTTTTATTGCCTAATAAAATCAATTTCATCCCAACCACTTCTCAGCAAGAGGTCTTCGGGCTTATTGGAAAAGAGACCATAGTTAATAAGAATCTTTTCAATTTTGAGTGTATATACTCCCGGCTCCAAATCCTCAATAGGTAAAATCGTTTCGTATACCTTTTGATCCGTTGTTTGAACTCTACTTCTTCTCCAGCCCTGGGCAGGTATCACTTTGCCATTGATCGAAAATCTGTACAGATCTGGTGTGTCCTCTAGATTATGCCAGTTCAATGAATCTAAATCTTTTTTGAAGTAATCATTTAGATCATGGATGATTCTCTCATCCCCTTCATAACGCGCGATTCCTAATCGGAGGAAATCGCGGTCAATTACATCACGCGGGAGAAAAGCTCTCGGGTACCTTGAATCTTCATCATGGAATTCGGAATAGGAAAAACCTTTGGTAGGCCAAATGATTTCCTTCTCTAAAAGATCTGATTCATTGAAGTAAAGTGAAAAATCTTTTCCATCCTGATAAATAAGAGGAGCAGCCAAGAAGAAAACACCAACTCCATAAAGTATGGTAAACCATTTGCCTAGATTACTCTGATAGATAGCTGCTACAGTTGACATGATCGATCTGGCATACCAACTTTTGAATTTTGACTTTTTGAAGGCCAGGTTAAGGACCACAAAAATGATCAAGGAGCCCATGAAAATGAAATAGATCACTGCGAAACCTATGTTCAACCAAATGTAAAGGAACAGTAAAAAGCCTAAATAGACAGTGAAAATGAGGATGGTGAAAACGAGTGAAATAGGATAGGCAAATGTCAGGCTACATATCCTCTCCATGTTTAACACCATGTCTGCAGGTTTTTTGTACTCATAGCCTTGGGCAATCTTGAACAGTTTGCTGTTGATTACTCCATCAGGAAAAGCATAACTAAGACCGAGTAAGCCTGCCCAAACGAATCTCAGAACAAGATGTAAAACGAAGAAAATCTTGAATACTGAGATCACTGCAGAGAGGTACATGAGTACCAAAACGGCACCCACAAAGTGCATTCCCATATCCTGGATCAGCATTGCGGAAAAGGAGTAAATCTTTTGAGGGAAGGCAAAAAGAAAGGCCAGAGTAATACCTGAAATAATTACTTCAGGCTCCCAACTATTTCTTTGAAGATTTTCGAGCCAGGTGAGCTCTTCTGTGGTTCGATCTAAATCCTTGTTTTTTTCCTCCATCGAGCCTAAAATAAATCAATTTTTAGTTGTCTAGCCATTCTTTGAAAGCAGAAACTTTCTCACGACTCACTATTATGTCTGAGTCTTTGCAATGGTTTAACTTGATTTTCAGTCGGCTGTTAGAATGGATAAAGATATCGATGATTGAATCTGGATGAATTAAATATTTCCGATTGATTCTGAAAAATAGGGTTGGGTCGACTTCGGACTCGACTTTTTCCAATTTAGAATCTACAACGTATCGCTTTCCTTCAAAGGTCTGTAGATAAGTGATTTTGGATTCGCTAAAGAAAAAGGAAACGTCAGTGGTGTTTATACTTTGAATTTTTTCGCCAAACTTGACCAGGAAGCGCTTCTTGAATTTTTGGGTGGATTGAGCTAAAAAGTCTTGTATTCTTGATAAATCCAGGCTTGGCTTTATCTGCTTTGCCTTGAACTTTTGTACTGCTTTCTCTACTGCTGCCGGATCAAGTGGCTTCAGAAGGTAATCAATCGCATTCACATCAAATGCCTGTATTGCATACTGATCGAAAGCTGTGGTAAAGATGATTGGGCATGAAACCGGGACCTTTTCAAAAATTTCAAAGCTTATACCGTCTGCTAATTGTATATCGCAAAAAATCAGATCCGGGATTTCATTAAACGAAAGCCAATCAATAGCTGATTTTACGGAATCCAGATTACCAAAAATCTCGGCATCCTCAAGCAATGGAGCGATTAGTCTCTTTAATCTCGATGCTGCAGGATTTTCATCTTCAATGATTAGTATTCTCATGGCTCCATTTCTAGCAAGGGAAGGCGGACAACAAACTCGTTATCGGTTTGAACAATAATTGGTTTGCGTGAAGACAAGAAGTCGTATCGAAGCTCGATATTTTTCAGACCAATACCAGTAGAATCTATGACCTGACTTCTTTTAGGTTGGTAGGAATTGGAAACAATTAAATCCTTTTCATCCTGATAAATTTCTATGTACAGAGGCTGCTCCTTGCTTGCAATGTTGTGTTTGATCGCATTTTCTAAGAGCAGTTGCAAAGAAAGAGGTGGTATCTGGCCCTTTGTGCGATCCTCTACCTTGATGGAGTAGACCAGATTATCCTCGAACCTTAGTTTTTGGAGCTCCAGATAATTTTGAGCAAATGATAGTTCCTTTTCCAGACTTATTAACTCCTCCTGCTGTACCTCCAAAACATACCTATAGATCAAGGATAATTTCTGGATAAAAGAGGCCGATTTATCAGCATCTTCATAAACCAGATTTGAAAGGACGTTCAAGGAATTGAATAAGAAGTGTGGATTTAGTTGCGATTTAAGGGATTGATATTGACTAGACACCTTTTCCGTTCGGAGTTTTTCGGCTTCAATGGCAGATTTTTTCCACTCGAGGAGCCAGGAGCGAGTCGTAAATATTCCCATAAAGATGAGGGCAAAAATCATTGGAGATTTTGTGCCAGCTCCAATACCTGCCCAGGGAATATCGTCCAGGCTAAACTGACCTGTCCAAAGTGCAAGACAAAAAACTATTATGTAAGAGGCGATAAAAGTATAAACCATATAGGTTGAAATACTTAGAATCAACCTTTTTGCAGGCTCATGAATCCAGGAAACCCTTTGGTCAAAGTATAAGTCCACTTTGCTTCCGCCGAAACTTAGTGCAGAGGAAAAAATGAATGAGAAACCAAAGTCTCGTAGGAGCTCAAAAGTTTTATCTGGTTGGCTGTAGTAGTCGAAATTGATTAGAAAGGTGATGCCCGTAATCACTATTGCGATACCTACATTGACCACGATGAATTGAGGAAGACTCATCCACATGGCCTTCTCAGCCTTGGGAACCATGCTAATAGTTTTTTCGGTCATGGTGATGAATTTATCAAAAAAGAACCAATACCCTAAAGATTAAGGAATATCGGCTCTTTTTACATTGTGTACAATTAAGTTGGCTTAGTTGCAATCTGCATAAAGGGTTTTGGCTGCTTCATGGCCCCAGGATGGGAGAATGTAGTTTTCGTCTACCTTTTCTGCCTCTTTCTCAAATAGATCAATACTCATTTTGAACATTCCACAAGCCTTTTCAGGGCCTTGTCCGAAGAACCTTGCGATTCCAGCCTCCATCTGTGCCATGAGATATACAGCTCTGGGATTGGTTCTATCCTGGGCAATGGCCTGTCCAAATTTTTCCATAGTGAGACCACTCATGCTTTGGCCTCTTGATCCTGGGTCTACCGCGACAATACCCATCATGATGTATCCTTCTAAAGCGGTCACCTCAGAATTGCCGGGAGAAATGGCCTGCATTTTTTCCACGTAGGTCTGGGCTTCTTCGAAATAGGCATCCTTGTCTACTTCAAATCGAAATGCTGCTTCGGTTTGGGTAAGAGCAGCGTAGTAAAGAGGTAACCACTCGTCCGGATTGGCTGCGGCAATTCTTAAAAAGGTATTCTTTACGGCTTGGGCTTCGCTGTCTGAGTTGATAGTTCTCATTTGAGAAATTTGGCTTTTCATAGCCTCTTCATATTCAGAGGCGAGAGCTAGGTTTAATCCCATAATGCCAATTAGGAGTGTTAACATTAACTTTTTCATAGTAATAGTATTTAGAGGTTGTTTAATTGATTTGCTGTTTTGTCTTTTGAGAGCGTAAGGAATACTCCCAAAAAGAGAAATCTTGGAGCTACCTGACCTGAGGGTAGTGATTCATAAAATCCATTCTCATCTGGCCTATGAGCAAAGTTGTATCCGAAGATGTTATCCCTTCCCAATACATTGGTACAGGCAACATGAATGATCAGGTTCGGCTTTGGTAAATAGCTCCAGGATAGACTTAGGTTTTGAAATGAAGGTGTTTTTGAATTCATCTCACCGGGTTGATTCGGATCCGTGTAAGCGTATCCATCATTCGCAGAGAAGGAAAGTCCAGGCTGTGAATTCAACTTTGTGATAAAGTGCTTTACCACAATTGAGAAATTATGTCTTGGTGCAAAAGCAGGCTGTACCTGAGTCTCGTATTGGTTGAAGCTTCTTTTGCTGTCAACGAAACTATAGGTCACCCAATAGTCGGTATTCTTGAAAGTCTTCTGATCTCTAAAGAATAAATCCATCCCTCTCGCATATCCTTTTCCGTTGTTTTGGACTCTTTCAGGGGAGAAAGGATCTCCTGAGAACGTAACCAATTGGTCATATTCCTTATAGAATGCCTCAGTCCTGAAAGTGATGCCATCGTGATGATAGAAGTAGTTAAGAATAAGATGTGAGGCCTGAGAATTCTCCAGGTTTGTATTAAGGATTCTCAAGTTATCCACAGGTAGCTGATTGAAAGTGCCAGCTGCAAGGGAGACCTTGCTTTTATCTGAAATTTGGTAAGCAAAGGATATGCGCGGATCTACCCATGTGTCGTTTGCTAGTGAACTTGTTCCAGCTCTAAGGCCTGTTCTAAAGACTAGTTTTGAGCTCAAATACCAATCCCACTCAGTAAAAGCGAAGAATCTGTGATCTTGAAAATTCCGATTTAAACCACTTTCTGTTAATTCCTGATCGTAGAATTGGTTGAAATACTCAACCCCTAACTTCATGGAAATACGGTCTGAAAAATCCTTTATTCCATAAGTTTTGGTGTGTATGGTGTTGGTAGTATTCTCTACTTTGAGTGAATCATAGCTTAAGTTATCCACATTATTGGAGTAAGATACTCCACCAAACAAAGTCCACCCATTGTCGAAGAAATTGCTCCAGTTTGCCTGTGCGTAAGAGTAGCGGTTGTTTAGTTTAACAAGGATGCCTCGGCCTTCAACACCTGGTTGTGGTTGCCAAAGCTCCATTCCTCCGCCCTCGGTTCTTGCCATGGCTTTGATAAAGCCACCTTTTCCAAGTTTCTTTTGGCCAGCTGCTTCTATATTCCAGCTTTGCCCTGGATCTTCAAAATCGAAGTTTTGATTAATGAGACTCTGGTAAGGACCAAGATCAAAGAAATTCCCAGAGAATGTGATGCTTTGCTTTTCATTAGCGAGGGTATGTGCATAACCTCCTCCAACGGACATTAGACTCAGATCGCCTTGGTTTCGAAGAGATAGATCTTT
>CAZLUY010000056.1:0-11154 GCA_964562785.1 uncultured Limnohabitans sp.
TATCCATGATTTGCTATGGTTGAATTTTGATAAGGAAAAGGGCTATCAGGGAATGTGGAGGCTTAAAGAGAATTACAGAAATGGTAACCTATACCCAACTCATGGACTTGGGCCTATTTGCCAAATTCTCAATATCAACCGAGGAGATCAGATGGAATACCTCAACTCTTTGTCTTCCAATGATTTCCAAATGAAAAGGGAGGCTGAGAAGCTTGCCATGGAAGATACTTTTTGGGCAGAGTATGCTGCCAAAGATTACAGAGGAAATATGAATACCACCTTGGTAAAAACCAAGCTAGGAAAGAGTATTATGATTCAGCATGACGTGACTTCCCCAAGACCCTATAGCAGACTCCATGTGGTAAGTGGGACCGAGGGATTTGCCCAGAAGTATCCAGAGCAAAAAGTCTCTCAGGGACATAGCTGGAAATCAGAAGAAGAAATGCAGGAGCTGCAAACCAAGTATACTCCAGAGATTGTGAGTAAGGTGGGTGAACTAGCCAAGCAAGTTGGTGGCCATGGAGGAATGGACTTTATGATGGATTGGAGATTGATCGATTGCCTTAGAAATGGTCTTCCTTTGGATCAGGATGTATATGATGCAGCACTTTGGAGTGCGGTTAGTCCACTAAGTGAGTGGTCTGTAGCGAATAGATCAAACGCGATTGACGTTCCTGATTTTACTGCGGGAAATTGGAAAACGAATACCCCGGTGCCGATTACTTTGAGATAGGAGTTCAGGTTTCTACATGTGCCTGTTCCTTCGCATCACCAACGAAATACATTTTCATCTTACCTTTGTTTTTTACTTCTAGTTCACCTCTGTAATCACAGTCATAATTGGCCTTGATTCGGTTATAGAAGTCCTCGGAAACATTGATTTTACCAGTCGCGGAATTACTCTCCATTCTGGACGCAATGTTTACAGTATCTCCCCAGATATCGTAGGCGAATTTGGTGTGTCCTACTACTCCTGCCACAACTGGACCCAGATGGATTCCAATTCTAATTTCGAAAACAGGTTTGTTTTCTTTTTGGCTCTGTCTGTTGAATTCGTCTGTGAAACTCAGGATTTCTTTAGCCGCTTTGACCATTTTCAAATGATGGTCTTGAGTAGGAACAGGAATTCCTCCTGCCGCCATGTAAGCATCACCGATAGTTTTGATTTTTTCTAGTCCAAGACTGGCGATGATTTCATCGAAACGAGTAAAGAATAATTGAAGATTCCTTACCAAATCATCTGGGCTCAATCTCTGGGCAATTCGAGTGAAATCCTTGATATCTACAAACATCACCGAGACTTGCTGGTGCAATCTAGCGGAGGCTTTACCTTTTTCAATTAGTTCGGAGGCCACTTCTTTCGGTAGAATGTTCAATAAGAGCGCATCGCTTTTCTGCTTTTCTTCCTCCAGTTCCTTGGTTCTATCCTGAACAAGTTTCTCCATGTTTTCATAGAGAAGTGCATTTTCAATCACTCCGCCAATCTGAGCTGCCATCAATCGCATCAATGAGATTTGTTTTTTTGAGAATGCCTGCTCGTTTTGGGAGTGAGTAAGGTAAATAACTCCAGAAACCTTGGATTGATTGATGAATGGGATGCAGAGTATAGATTTCAATCCTTTCTGCTGCACGGTTTGATCCGACTCAAAGGGCTTAGTATTGATGGCATCTTCAATAAGAAGAGGTTCTTTACTTCCTTTGGCATAATTAACTATAGCTGAGCTTACCTCCGAGGATTCTCCAAGCGGTGTTTTGGGGAAGTGCGTATGCAATTCATGATTGGCTTGGGTAGAAACCTCTAGGATCCATTCTCCATTCCTATTGATTAAAAAGTGACCTTCCTGCGCTCCTGTATTTTCCATGGCATAGGTGATCAGCTTTTCCAATAAGGCCTCCAACTTGATCTCACCAATTAAAGCATCCATGGTTTTAACCAGAGTTTGTGTATCGATTTGAGCAAGTTCGGTAGAAGAGGTAGAACCACTTAATCTGCCTTGAGATACCTTGGTCTTTGGTGCCTCTGAAGTAATTCCGCTCAGAAGTCGGATAGATTTTGCTAAACAACCGATACGCTTGGCTTCTGATGCAGACTGGTTTCTCCAGTATTCAGCCTTGCTGTTTCTATCCTTCTCAAGGCAAAGACTTAGAAGCTCAGACATCATGATAAAATACCTGGGATGTTCCAATTCCTTAAGCTTAACCACATTATCCTCCATGCTCTCAATATTAAGTTTCCCTGATAGCTGATAGT
This sequence comes from uncultured Limnohabitans sp., assembly GCA_964562785.1. Lineage (GTDB taxonomy): Bacteria > Bacteroidota > Bacteroidia > Cytophagales > Cyclobacteriaceae > Algoriphagus. The sequence continues at coordinate 2,252 of CAZLUY010000056.1, forward strand.
CCAGGATTCCCTGAAGTAAATTCAGATATGGGGCATAGCAGATCGGGTTGAGCTTGCCTAATTCCTTGAGTTCTGAAAGCGTTTCTTTGATGATTTTTCTTAGATCAATATTTCTGAATCTTGATTCTCCGGTTTCGAGCATCAAATAGGCAGCATTGATCGAGCGGTTGATTTTATAGTAGTTGATGAAGAAGGAGGTAGGCTGATCTTTGAAATGCCTTGGCAATTCCTGGAACATCTCAAACGCCTCACTATTTCTCCCAAAGAAGCAATAGGTACTGCCTACATAGCCATAGTAGGACATGAGATAGATGTGATTAGATTCTTTTTCTGCAGTGTGCAGATTGACCTCGCATTTCTTTTCTATGTCATTTAGAGCGGAAGTAATATTCGCCTCATCCACCAGATAAGCCCTCAGACAAGCAACGATCACTTCTGTAATTGCGGCTTGGTTTACGAAGTTGTACTGAATCGCGAACTTCTCAGTCTCGTGCGCCTCGATCACTTGCTGCTTATAATCTGTGCCTACATGAAATTTGAGAGCCGTGTTGAAAAAGAGATTCCAACATGCATACTCCATGTTACCAAACTCCAATCCTTTCAAATAGCCCTCCATGGTAAGAGGCACGCTATCCACGATATTGTTTTTGATGTGGGAAGTAAAGGAGACGTACATCATGTTGATGGTCGCAGCATACTTCATTCGCTCCGGTTTGGTCAGCAATTCCATGGAGTTTTTCACCACCTGATAACCATCTGCCGGCTTTTTAAGGGCTGTGGTGAGGATCAAACCATATGAAGCAATTCCTATGACTGATTCCGGAGCCATTCCCTTTTTCAGCGTGAGCTGAATCATCTGAAAAATCAGCAGGGGATAGGTGGAGATATTCACAAAGAAATAAGAGGATAGCGATGCCAAGAGCAATTTAAATGTGGCAAGGGCTAGCTCATCATCCGTTTCAGGAATGGTTTTGATTGTGTCTAGTTTCTTCCTGGGTAAAAGAATCTGAATCTTAATCGCATGGTAAATTACCTGTAGCTTGGAGGCATTATCAGGTATTTTAATACCAACCTCCTTCAGGGCTTTTTGCGCCACATCTACGGCTTTTTTCGGCAAATTTGCAAAGCCAAGGCATCGAACGATGACTTCACTGACCAAAATCCCCTCGGCTTTTGTGGAGGCTTGCTGGAAGGCCAGCTCGCTAAACTTGTTTTGCTTCTCCTCATCCTTGAGCAAGTAGGAGTATTCTAAAGCGTCAAGCATGAGGCCGAATTTCTCTTTTCGATCTAGTTTATCGCCCAGAATTTCAAGTGCCTTCTCAGTAAAATTTAAGGCCCCTTCAAAAGATGCTGACTTTGCAGATTTTTTTCCCGATTCGAGCAAAAGCCAGCCTATTTGATCTCGGTTTTTTGCTGTGGCAACTTCCTCATAGCCTAAAGCAAAGTGGAGTCCGATTTCAATGGGTTTCTCCTGAATTTCTTTCTCACTCAATCGCTTCAGGTAAATCTGCCCAACATCAAAGTGGAACTTGCTTTCCTCTGATTTCTCCAGCAAGGCATAAACGGCTTGTTGAATTCTTGAATGCGCAAAGCGAAACTTTACATCCCTTTGAGTTTGATCATAAAACTCAGGGATGAATTTATAGTCATTGTTTTTCGGAATAAGCGAGCCTTCCTGAATCAGCGGCCAAAGAAATCTATGTATCATTTCTGTGGTTTGACCGGTGATCAAGGCCAATTGGAATAGGGAAAATTCCATTCCGAAAACAGCGGCGACTTTGATTACTTGTAGCGCATCTTCGTCCAGTTCTTTGATACGAACCAGAAGAATATCCACAATGTCATCCGAAAGATTCTCTGCATTGATTCTTTCTATTTCCCAAGTCCACTTGTTAAGGTTCGGATCAAATCTAAGCAGCTTTTTGGTGTAGAGAGACTCTAGAAACTTGTTGATGGAAAAGGGATTCCCTTTGGTCTTGGAGTAAATCAATTCCGTCAACTCTGAGACTTCCAGAGATTGTAGCTTAAGAGTATCTGAAATTAAGTCCCCAACAAATTTTTGATTCAGAGGCTTCAAGCTGAGCTCCTGAATGATGAGATAATCCTCATCAAGATTATTCTCTTTGATAGATTTAATGGCACGACTGAAAGGATGAAACTCCGTGGTCTCATTATCCCTGTAGGCCACCAAAACCATGATGTGTGTAAGGTTATAATTATTGAACAAGCTTTTTAGCAGCTCAATAGATGCATCATTTGCCCATTGATAATCATCAAGGAATAGGACCAGAGGTGTATCCTCTGAGGCCAGACTTTGAAGGAAAGCGTTTATGGTGAATTGTATTCTCTGCTGGTTTTCAAATCCGGTCAAAAGGACTAGTTCCGGCTGTGGAGGTAGAATATGCTGCAGGTTTGGAGCCATGTCCAAAATAATCTGACCAAGTCCTTTTAAGTCTTTATTTAGCTTTTTTGCCCAATAATCCTGCACCTCTGATGTTTCCACCAATAGCCAATCAGCAAACTGCTGGAATGCCCGGATAAAGGCCAGATAAGGTGTCTGTCTATCCAGAATATCAAATGCTCCTGAAAGGAACAGACCATTCTTAATAGAGGACTCCTTGTACAATTCCTGACTCAGTACACTTTTCCCAACTCCACTGAATCCACCTATAGTCAAAAGAGTCTTTTTGCCATTGCAGGTGTCTTGAAACCTTTGCTTGAGGATTTCTATTTCAGCATCTCTTCCGTAAAGCCTTTGAGATATATGGAGCTTGGAAGCAATATCTTTTGCCCCAGGTTCGAATTCATCATCCCAGGTTTCAGCCTGTAATTGTTTTTTGCAGTAATCCAGATCAGAAAGCAATCCAGGTATGGATTGATATCTCTCCTCAGCATTTTTTTTCAGAAGCTTCAGAATGATTCGATCCAAAGCTTTTGGAATTTCAGGATTAATCTCACTTGGTGGAAGAGGTGAAATCGCTAAATGGCAATGAATCATCCCCAGTAAATCGGTTGCCTGAAATGGAGTTTGACCAGTAAGCATTTCATAGAATGTGGCCCCAAGCGAGTAATAATCACTTCGCTGATCCATTTTTCTATTCATCCGTCCCGTCTGCTCCGGAGAGATATATTCGATGGTTCCCGAAAGGGTAGAGAGGGGTTCATATTCCAACTCCAGGTTCTCAATAGAGGATCCAAACTCAAAATCGATTAACTCACAATTGACCAGGTCTTCTGAAACAATAATATTTCTTGGGTTGAGATCATTGTGTAAGGCTCCCTTCGAGTGAAGTTTTTGAACCTCCTTTCCTAATTTTTCAGCCAGATTCAGAAATTGATCTAATTCCATGGGGCTTTGATTCAGGGCTTCTTTAAGGTTTTTACCTTCGATGAAATTCCGAATCATTACCACTCGGGCATTGTAGAGGATGACCTGACTTTCAGTCTTTTGACTTCCAGATTGTTCGCTGATCATCACTTCATTGTGAAGGCGACCCAGGTCACCAGTCAGGTCTTCTTTAAGCAATACCGTATCGGAGTTGCCATCGACACCTGTAAAAATCTTGCTCCTTTGACTTTCGTATAGAAGCTCCAAATCCTTTATTTCCAGGGATTCTTTCACTTAATATTCAAAATGGGGATAAACGTTTTCCTCAAAGAATTCTTCAAGGAATTTTGAGTCTGCTTTGATACTGATATTTTTAATTACTTCGTCATAATCTTCCCTTGCCGAAATTTTAAAAGACTGGTCACTTGGCCCGCCTTTAGGCATCCAGGAAGTATGTAAGGTAAAGGCAAACTTGATGTCCTTATTCTTCATTTTACAAATCGGTCCTTTGCTCACATCTGTAGCGTCAAATACCCAAAACTCACTACTGTAAGTCCAGCCGCCTCCATCCAAGGCGGTACCTACCTGAGTAGGACAGAAAAGGTATCCATCCAATTCCTCAGGCACACCTGGGGTAGCTTTTTTCTTTGGGATGAAGTGAATACCTCGGATGTAAGTTCGGTCCGCGCACTGATAATAATCCTCGGGCTTCATGGTTTCAGTATTCACCCGGGTAATGCTAAAGGGAAGTTCTCTTTCTGTCGCGTCCTTAATGTCATCGAGAGAAAGATCTCTATGGGGGTAATCCTTATATAGATTGTAGACGAACTTGGTCAGAAGGTTTCGATCGGTTCCATCGCTGATGTACCAAAGTTGTTTGATAGTTGGTACCACCTTTTCAGCTGAAATAATATCCCGATAGGTATAGAGTACAATGGTCCAGGTGTTTGGTCCTAGATTCTCTTCTCGGAAATTTCCTGGATCCTCATAGACTATGCTGTCTTCCTCCAGAACCTTCATGGTTTTACTGTCAATTTTCCACTTTCCAAATCGACTAATATCCATACTCCCCACAGCGAATAAGGAATAATAATCCGGATCTACAGGCTTGCCATCCAGCGCTCTGCGGTCAAAGGTTCTCACCCATTCTGCGATACAGGTAGCTGCATTGTGCACTCCATAAAGCGTAATCACCCCATCAGGATTAGCATAATCACAGCTATAATGAATAGTTTCTAAAGGAATCGGTGCATCAAGACGATAGGCTGTCACATGCTCTTCACCAACGATGAGATCTTTTCTCTTCACCAGGTAAACCGTAGTAAAAGGCTCCATTTTCACCGTGCTCAATCTTCGAATTAATCGTTCGATGATTTTGCTTTCTGGGAATGGATTATCAAAAAGTAAGTCCAAGGCGAATTTGAAAGCACAATCGGTAAGAATGATGAAATCCTCAGTGACACCCAATTGATGCATACATTCATAGATGGCTAGCTTGTCTCCGGTCTGATCCTTGAGCGACCATCGGTTCATTTCTCCATCACCATCCCAGCTCACCAGGTACATGAATACATCTCCTTTCGGCTCATCCGGGTCATGTTTTTTTCCTTCCACATGATGATTAAGGTTTTCAAAAAAGTGAGCTACTTTTTTGGTGACTTCCTCATCCTCATGATGGTCTTTGATGCCATGTGCAAGCTCCTCCAATTTTTCCTTGAAGGATTTTTTGTTGTGCCTTAAATGATGGAGAGTTTGCTCCATATGTGTGTAGGAACTCTTATCTCTGGAATAATTGACTGTATAAACTTCTTTGGTGACAGGGTCAAAAATCGGATGAGCAGATGTCTGCACAATGCCAAATGGCCAGGGAACCATAGGGGGCTCAGCTGTAATCCATTCGGTTGATTTTCCCATTGGAGTGATCAACTCAAGGGATTCAGGATCCATGAGGTATGGCCTTCCTACATCATAGGTAGCCATCAAACTTCCGTTTTCCTGTCCTTTGAATTTGACGGGTTGAGTGGCTGTGTTCAACTCATTTCTTGATCCAAGCACCATACTCATTCGGGTAATTCCCATGTTATGAAAGCCCATCAGGCCATGGTGCTTTGTGCCCTGCTTGGTGGCTTCATCAGCATAGTAGCAGGGAGTCTTCATGATTTTGGATTGGATCTTTGGATTAGGACCTGAATTCAAATCCACCTGAATCACCATTCCATCTCCATTCATGATGGCGGATCCATATTCTCCATTTCGTTTTCCTTCAGCTGTTTTTTCAGGGAAGGGTAAGCCTCCTGAGTTCACACTACCGACGGGCAGGGAAACATTGAAAACACCGTAAATGTCATCGGGAAGATTTCCTTCTATGATTTCCAGAGTTCCTTTGACCTCTTTTCTGGAGGTTTCCAGCAGGGGTTCTGCATTGGGGTTTGTAATGGGTTTGGGGCTTTCGCCTCCACTAAATAACTTTTTCAAAAAACTAACAATTCGTGCAAAAAATCCTTTTGAGCGCATAAAAAACATGTTAAGAGTAGGGGTGAGGCACTGATAACCAGGCCATACCTTCTCTCAATATGCTAAAAAAAAAGCAGATAACCCTATATGATTTATAGGTGGTTATTCCTCCTCTTCTTTTTTGGATTTGATCAATCTAAGCCGGGCTATTACAGGTTTATGGTCGGAGAATACTTCATCCAAGACTTGATAATCTACCAGTTCAAAATATCTGGAATCATAGAAGATGTAGTCTATTCTCTCGCCGTTTTCTCCTCGGAAGGTGGCTGAGTTGTCACCAGCAACTTTGCCTGCATCTTTCCAATAATCAGGGATACTGTCATAAATCGGAGAGTCAGGGGAGAAGTTCAAGTCTCCAGCCCAGAATGCTGGTCGATCCAGAGAGTCTGCGTATGCGATAATTTCCTTCAGCTGAGCCAAACGGTTTTCTTCAAATTCATGACATAAATGGGTTCCTCCAAAGTATAGCTCTTCCTCTGATTTTAATTCAATCTTTGCCCAGGCTACCGCTCTTGGTTCTCCACCTGCAGGAGTAGAAAGTAGCTGAGTTCGGTTTGCTAATCTTTTCTTCAGCAATAAGCCTTCTCCATAACCTCCTTCAGCATAATCCATTGCCTTAGCGAAGTAAGTTCTGTATCCGGTTTCTCTTTGTAGCTTTTTCATCATATCAACCTTCTCTCCAAACAGCGATGCAGATCTGGTGGTCATACTATCCACTTCCTGAAGTGCAATAACCTCAGGTTGTTTCTGGATGATTAAGTTGATGAGTTGAGGAAAATTATTCCTTCCAATTGAGTCAGGATTCTCACCATGATAAATATTATAAGTCATCACGGTGAACTCCTGAGCTTGAATGGTAGAAAGGGTAAAGAAAATGCAGAGGGCTAAAAATAACTTCTTCATTGTGCGTCAATAATGGCTTGAAGTGTCGCTCTCATTTCTTCAGTTTTTGTAGGCATTTCTTTGGCTAAGCTTTCAGTTTCTCCAGGTATGGAAAGATTATAAAGTTGAGGCTCATTAAGAAAGCCAGTTTCAATTTTTGGACCCCAAGGTACTATGGGAGCTCCTTCGCTAGGTGAAATATACTTAAATCCATCTGCACTCACATAGCTCAGCACTCCTTGAATGGCTTCTTGTACCAATCCGCTTCTACCTTCTCCACCTTTCGCCAAAAGTAAATCAAGATGGTTCTCACTATCCAAGACAGTGCTACGATCCACTTCTATTTCCAGAAGGCTTGCAAAACTCGCCAGTAGATCTACTTGTGTAAAAATGTGATCTTCTGTTTCACCCTTCGGAATGCCCGCGCCAAAGATGGCAAAAGGAACTCGTGTTCCTGCCTCAAAGGCTGAGTATTTACCACCTCTAAGGTCACCAGCTGCCTTATGGTTACCAATTAATTCAAATGCTTCATCCACATATCCATCATCCCAAACCGGACCATTATCGCTTGTGAAAATGATGATCGTTTTTTCGAGGGATTGATTATTTTCCAAATGTTTCAGGAGCTCTCCAACTGCTTCATCCAATTGAATAATTACGTCCCCTCTTGGACCAAACCCACTGCTTCCTTGATATCGCTCATGGGCAATTCTCGGAACATGAATATCATGAGTAGAGAAGTAAAGAAAGAAGGGGTTTTCTGGATCAGAATCCATAAATGAAACCGCCTTTTCCACTAGCTGATCTGAAATATCTTCATCTCTCCAAAGCGCCGCTGAGCCTCCAGTCATGTATCCAATGCGGCTAATTCCATTGACTATGGTTTGATCATGTCCGTGGGAATATTTGGTGGTCAATAGTTCAGGGTTTTCCTTCCCCGTTGGCCAATCCCCAATTTTCTCTCCATAGCTTACTTGGATTGGGTCTGTAGGGTCAAGATCTACGACATTATGATTCTCTACAAAAACTGTGGGAACTCGATCACCAGTCGCTGGAATGAGAAAGGAATAATCAAAACCTATTTCCAATGGTCCCGGAGATATTTTTCCATTCCAATCTGGACCTTCTGGACCACCTAAGCCCAAATGCCATTTGCCAACCACACCAGTGTGATAGTTGGCTTTCTGGAATACAGTTGCAAGTGTTTGTCTTCCGGCTGTAATTAAGGCGGATGCATTTCCTGGAGCAACTCCTCTTCCTCTTGCCCTCCAGGCATATTCACCGGTAAGCATGCTGTATCGCGAAGGAGTGCAGGTGGCTGACGAGCTATAAGCATTTGAAAAGGTTAGCCCTTCTTCAAAAAGCCTATCGATATTGGGTGTAGAAATTTCACCTCCAAGGGTAGAGATGTCTCCATATCCTAAGTCGTCAGTATAGATTAAGATTACATTGGGAGGAGTAGTTATTTCGGGTTTTTCAGCCGGTTCCTGACAAGAGAAAATAATCAGGCTTACAAAAAATAATAGGAATAGATTTCTATATTGATACATGGACCTTGGCTGGAAAGGTTAGACACCCGAATAGGAGTTTTGTGAGTTTACCCAAAAAAACGAATAAACCAAAGAGTAGATTGATGAGCGTAATTCTTGGAATTACGTCGGTTGTAATTATCGTTGGTTATTTTGTGGTAACCAACTTAATAGAGTCCAGACTTGCGAACATCATTAATGCAGATCCTGACCGATCCTATGATTTGACCTACGAATCATTGGACCTTAGTATTCTCAGGACTCAAGTAGTGATTGAAGGTCTGAAGATTACACCATTGAATACCGATATCGCGAGTAACCGTATCTCAGGCGAGGTTAAATCTATGAGATTAAATGGTTTTGGCGTTTTTCCATTCTTGTTTAGTCGATCGGTTTTAATTGACGAACTCAAGTTTGTTGAGCCAGAATTCACTCTTCTTAATCAGACAAGGAAAGAATCTACTAAGGGTTCGAAATCATTTCAGAGATTATTCCAGGATATTATCTCAAGAGGGGAGATCAAGAACTTTTCTCTTGAGAGAGGCAGGGCCAGGGTTTATCTTCAGACGGATTCACTTAGAAAGATTGGTCAGTTTGATGATTTAAATATTGAGGTAAAAGGGCTTTCCACCGACCTTATAAGATTGAAT